>NZ_KB897926.1:0-45431 GCF_000377285.1 Thioalkalivibrio sp. ALE25
GCGGGCCGGGGTTTCCCTCGCTCCGAGGCTTTTCGCGGGCGGCGCTGAACTCGCTACGCTGCGCTTCGCTCAGACATCCAGCGCCTCTGATCCCGCGAAAACCCTCTCCACTCGGCGCGACGACAACGGGGAGGCAGGTCAAAACAACGGCGGTCCCGACGGTCTAGCCAGTGGATAAAGGCTGGGTCTTCGCACATCTTGGGCACGCTCGGCCTTCGGCCATAGCGTGCCGCGCCCGCATGCGGGCGCCGGGGGGCTGTCGGACGGCTAGGCCGTTGTTGTGTCGTGGGGTCGGAGTGCCTTCTGTCTTGACCTTCCTCCCCCGTATGGAGCCCCTCGCGGAGGGCGTGATGGGCCGGCCCGTTTTCCATAAATTCGGGGCGCTGGATGTCTGAGCGAAGCCGAAGGCGCAGCGAGTTCAGCGCCGCCGGCCCGAGGGCCCTGGAGCAAGGTTCCCAGGCGGAATCCGGGTGCCCTTCTTTGGGTACTTTCTTCGGCAAGCAAGAAAGCCAGTTGTTGATCAAAAACGGGCGCGGCGCGCTGGCGAGTCAGCGCACGGCAGTACGTGGACCGAAGCCACCGTAAACACCAGAGGACGAACCAGGGCCAGCCACTACTAGGCAGGCGGCCAGACATAACCAACGTAAACACGAGAGCCGGCGGCGGGCGGCGCGCGCGCGGCGCCGTTATAATGCGCGGCTTTCCCCACATTCCGACCCGAGCGCGCCCGCGATCATGGACAAGAGCTTCGACCCCAAGAGCATCGAGCAGACCCAGTACGAACGCTGGGAGGCCGCGAACATCTTCGCGCCGCCGGAGTCGGGCGAGGCCGGCTACTGCATCCTGCTGCCGCCGCCGAACGTGACCGGCACGCTGCACATGGGGCACGCGTTCCAGCACACGCTGATGGACACCCTGATCCGCTACCGGCGCATGCACGGCGACCGCACCCTGTGGCAGGGCGGCACCGACCACGCCGGGATCGCCACCCAGATGGTGGTCGAGCGCCAGCTCGCCGCCGACGGCAAGAGCCGTCACGACCTCGGGCGCGAGCAGTTCCTCGAGGCCGTCTGGGACTGGAAGGGCCAGTCCGGCGGCACCATCACCCGCCAGATGCGCCGGCTGGGCGACTCGGTGGACTGGTCGCGCGAGCGCTTCACCATGGACGACGGGCTCTCCGCGGCGGTGCGCGAGGTCTTCGTGCGCCTGCATGAAGAGGGCCTGATCTACCGCGGCAAGCGCCTGGTCAACTGGGACCCGGTGCTACACACCGCGCTGTCCGACCTGGAGGTGCTGTCGGAGGAGGAAAGCGGCCACCTGTGGCACTTCCGCTACCCGCTGGCGGACGGCTCGGGGCACCTGACCGTCGCGACCACGCGCCCCGAGACCATGCTGGGCGATACCGCCGTCGCGGTACACCCGGATGACGAGCGCTACCGCGACCTGATCGGCCAGACGATCAAGCTGCCACTGGTCGGGCGCGAGATCCCGATCATCGCCGATGACTACGTCGAGGCCGAGTTCGGCTCCGGCTGCGTGAAGATCACCCCGGCGCACGACTTCAACGACTACGCGATGGGGCAGCGCCACGATCTGCCGGTGATCAACATCCTGACCATCGACGCCTGCCTGAACGAAAACGTGCCGGAGGCCTACCAGGGCCTCGACCGCTATGAGGCCCGCAAGCGGGTGGTCGCGGATCTCGAAGCCGAAGGCCTGCTGGAGAAGATCGACGACCACAAGCTGATGGTCCCGCGCGGCGACCGCTCCGGCACCGTGGTCGAGCCCTACCTGACCGACCAGTGGTATGTGAAGGCCGGCCCGCTGGCCGAACCGGCGATCAAGGCGGTGGAGGACGGTCGCATCCGCTTCGTGCCGGAGAACTGGTCGAAGACCTACTTCGAGTGGATGCGCAACATTGAGGACTGGTGCATCTCGCGCCAGATCTGGTGGGGCCACCGCATCCCGGCCTGGTACGACGGCGATGGCAACGTGTACGTCGGGCGTTCCGAGGACGAGGTGCGCGAGAAGCACGGCCTGGGCGCCGAAGTGGCGCTGGAACAGGACGAGGACGTGCTGGACACCTGGTTCAGCTCGGCGCTGTGGCCGTTCTCCACCCTCGGCTGGCCGCAGGAGACGCAGGAGCTGAAGGATTTCTACCCGACCAGCGTGCTGGTCACCGGCTTCGACATCATCTTCTTCTGGGTCGCCCGCATGATCATGATGGGCGAGCACTTCATGGGGGATGTACCCTTCCGCGAGGTCTACGTCACCGGCCTGATCCGCGACTCGGAAGGCCAGAAGATGTCCAAGTCCAAGGGCAATGTGATCGACCCGATTGACCTGATCGACGGCATCAGCGCCGACGACCTGGTGGCCAAGCGCACCCAGGGCCTGATGCAGCCGCAGATGGCGAAAAAGATCGAAAAGACCACGCGCAAGGCCTTCCCCGACGGCTTCCCCGCCTTTGGCACCGATGCCCTGCGCTTCACCCTCGCCGCACTCGCCACCACCGGGCGCGACATCAAGTTCGACCTCGGCCGCATCGAAGGCTACCGCAACTTCTGCAACAAGCTGTGGAACGCCTCGCGCTTCGTGCTGATGAACATCGAGGGCCACGACTGCTCGGCGGCTACCGACACGGTCGAACACCGCACCCTGGCCGATCGCTGGATCCTCGACCGCCTGGCCGCCACCGCCGCGACCGCCACGCAGCAGCTCGATGCCTACCGCTTCGACCTCGCCGCGCAGACGCTCTACGAATTCACCTGGCACGACTACTGCGACTGGTACCTGGAGCTGACCAAGCCGGTACTGAACGACGAGGCCACGCCCGATGCGGTCAAGCGCGCCACGCGCCATACGCTCGTCACCGTGCTCGAGGCCCTGCTGCGCCTGCTGCACCCGGTGATCCCGTTCATCACCGAGGCGATCTGGACCAATGCGAAGCCGCACGCCGGGATCGGCGACGACGTCGAGTTCCTGGTGCAGCGCCCCTGGCCCGCGCAGGACGGCTTCCCGCGCGATGCCTCCGCCACCGCCGAACTCGACTGGGTCAAGGACTTCATCACCGGGCTGCGCCGCATCCGCGCGGAGATGGACATCGCTCCGGGCAAGCCGCTGCCCGTGCTGGTGAAGAACTGGACCGACGCCGACCAGGAACGCTACACCCGCCACCGCGGCCTTCTGGAATTCCTGGCCAAGCCGGAAAGCGTCACCTGGCTGGATGCCGCCGACGAGGCCCCGGAATCGGCTATGGCCCTGGTCGACGACATGCAGCTGCTGATTCCGCTGGCCGGCCTGATCGACAAGGACGCCGAGCTGGCACGCCTGGACAAGGAAATCGGCAAGCTCGACAAGAACCTCGAGCAGAGCGAAAAGCGCCTTGCCAACGCGAGCTTCGTCGACCGCGCCCCGGCCGACGTGGTGCAAAAAGAACGCGACCGCGTCGCCGAGATGCACGCCACCCGCGACCAGCTCGCCGCCCAGCGCGAACGCATCCGCGCGATGTAAGGGCCTGTATTCACCACGAAGCACACGAAGGCACGAAGAAGGTCAGGGGCGAAGGGCGTTTAACAGGAAGTCGGGAAGACCGGAAGAACGAACAGGGACTAAAGGCGCTGTCCAGATGCCACCGCCTTGGGCGCAGCCCGCTGCACAGCTAGGCCAACCACCGTAAACCCTTCCCGTCTTCCCATCTTCCTGTAGATGTTTTTCCGGTTTTCTTCGTGCCTTCGTGCGCTTCGTGGTGAACAACTCAGCTAATGCGTTCGAGCATGCCGCGGTGGCGGATGAGGCGGGCAAAGCCGCGGCCCACGTGGTACCAGTGCAGCATCCAGGCCTCCCGTGCCAGCCGGGCCGCGGACACCCGCGAGCCCAGCTCGGCCGGACAGGGGCAGATGCGCAACCCCATGCCACGCGCCATCGCCGCCGACCGGGCAAGATGGAAGCGGCTGGTAATCAGCACCAGCGGCGCGTCGTCATGCGGCTCCCGCGCCAGCAGGTCACGCGCGTTGCGCAGGTTCTCCAGGGTGTGCCGGGAGGCATCCTCCGTCTGGATACGCTCGGCCGCAATGCCGTGGCGGCGCAGAAATGCGGCGCCAGCGGCGGCCTCGGTCGGGCCCTGCGGGGACGTCTGCCCGCCCAGCACGAGGATCCGGGCCTCGGGGTTACGCCGCGCCAGCCGCACCGCGCGCAACAGGCGCAGACGGTACCCCGGACCTGGCGCCCCGGCCTCCAGTTGCTGCCCCAGCACGAGGATGCACCGGCCCCTTCCGGGGCAGCGAAGCTGTCGTGACCAGCGCAGGGCATGGGTCCACAGCAGCAGCCAGGACAGCCCGCCGGTTGCCAGGATGATCAGGTTCGACAGCGCGAAGGTCGCCAGGCCATCCGCGCCGATGCGCCCCAGTCCGACCCGTGCCGCACCCACGCGAGTCCGCTCAGGCCTCGTCTTCGGGGGTCGTGCCGCCGGTGAAACGCAGCCGCGCGTTGCGCCGGCGCCGCGCCCAGAAGTGCAGGGCCCGTGGCAGATTCAGCGCCATCTGGGTGTAGTACACGGCCTTGAAGGCGCGCAGCGACCACTGCACGCGGGTGTTGCGGTAGACATCGCCGGCCAGCAGGGAGATCACCGCCTGTTCCATGCCCAGGGTGTTGCGCGGCCCCATGAACAGCTTGCGCATCACCGGGCTGTTGAAGCGGTAGATCAGCCAGGAGAAGCGGCGCACGCCCCGGCGAACGTCGCGCTCGAACGCCCGCAGGTAGCGTCCGGCGCGCGCCGGACGCGCGAGGCAGCGGTCCACCGCGTCCGCGGCGCGGAAGCCCCCCGACATCGCGATATAGACCCCGCTGGAGAACACCGGGTCGACAAAGGTAAAGGCATCGCCCACCAGCAGGTAGCCCGGCCCGTGGGCCTGACGCGAGCGGTAGGAGAAATTGCCGGTCGCATTCACCGGACCGGCCAGTTCCGCGCCCTGCATGCGCTCGAACGCCGGGGGACACAGCTTCAGCGTCTCCCACAGGAACGCCTCCGGCTTGGTCCTGCGCGTCTTCAGGTATTCCGGAAAGCACACCGCGCCCACGCTCATCGCACCGTCACGCAGCGGGATCATCCAGATCCAGCCATGCTGGAACCAGTAGATACTGATGTTGCCGGCATCCCGCCCGGGACGCCGCGGCACATTATTGAAGTGGCCGAAGATGGCTGCGCTGTTGTGCTCCGCGTTGCGCGTCTTCAGATCGAGGCGGCGCGCCAGGAAGGTATCGCGCCCGGAGGCATCGACCACGAAGTCGGCCTCGAACTCCAGCGTGTTCCCGGCCGCGTCGCGCGCGGTCACCTGCTGGGTCCCGCCGTTCGCCGGGTCGGCCAGGGCCACATCCGAGACCGTCACCTCCTCCAGCACCCGGACCCCCAGGCGCGCGCTGTTCTCCAACAGCAGGTGATCGAACTCCGAACGCCGCACCTCGTAAGCCGAAGCGGGGGTATCGTCGTTCAGGGCACGTTCGAAGTAGTAGGTGCGCGGCGCATCGGGCGCCTCGGGGATGGTGAACTCGGCCCCATGCTTGGGGATGCCGAGGGTCGCGACCGCGTCGGCAATCCCCAGCTCCTCGAACAGCGGCATGTTCATCGGCAGCAGGGATTCGCCGATGTGGAAACGCGGATGCCGGGCCTTCTCCAGCAGCACCACGTCACGACCCTTCTGCGCCAGCCGGGAGGCAACGGTGGAACCGGCCGGACCGCCGCCAATGACCAGTACCTGACAGCGACCGTCCGTTCCCGCGTTCTCTACCGCTTGTTTCAAATGCTGTCTCCACTGGCCATCCGGGCGCCCAAAACGGCGACCCGAACCGGTCGCGAGGGTACCACGACCCCCAAGGTGTGGGTATCATCGGCGCCCAGCAGGGTGACCGCCACGCGAAGTGGAAGTTCGCGGGCGGTCACAAAACCGCACATCACGACACCCCGGGGGAACACGTGGCATCGCAAACAGCGTTCGAACAGGAAGTCGCCCAACTGATCGTCGACAGTCTCAATCTGGAGGACGTGACGGCGGGGGAGATCGAGCCGGAAGACGCCCT
The DNA here is from genome assembly GCF_000377285.1 of Thioalkalivibrio sp. ALE25. Taxonomy (NCBI): domain Bacteria; kingdom Pseudomonadati; phylum Pseudomonadota; class Gammaproteobacteria; order Chromatiales; family Ectothiorhodospiraceae; genus Thioalkalivibrio; species Thioalkalivibrio sp. ALE25. The sequence goes on from NZ_KB897926.1 coordinate 6,076, forward strand.
GTTCCGCGACGGGCTGGGTCTGGACTCCATCGACGCCCTGGAACTGGCCCTGGCGATCTCGCGCGCCTACGGCGTCCAGATCCGTTCCGACGACGAGAACAACCGCCAGATCTTTGCATCCCTGCGCGCCCTGAGCGCCCACATCGAGGCGAACCGAGCCGCGTCGTGAACACCCCGCTCGCCGCCAGCGTGGCCCTGTGCTATCCGGTCGCGGTCGTGCTCGGCGTGGCCTTCGAGGTCCCCTTGCTGCCGCTGGCGATCCTGGCCGTCCTGATCCTGGTGGCGAGCTGGGGGGCCCTGGGGCCCGCCGGGCGGGCCGCGCTGGTCCTGGCGCAGGCCGCCGCCGTCGCCCTGTTACTGACCCTTGGCGCCGGAACCTGGCTGCTGTACACCATCCCGGTCCTGATCATGGGGCTGCTGGCGTGGCTGTTCGCGCGCTCGCTGCGCCCCGGCTCCACGCCGCTGATCACCCGCTACGCCCTGGCCATGGGCGCCTCCGACACCCCCGCGGTGCATCGCTACACGCGCAATCTGACCATTGCCTGGGCGCTGCTGTGCGGTGTCCTCGCCCTGGTCTCCGCCTGGCTGGCATTGTTCGCCTCCGCAACGACCTGGGCGCTGTTCGCCAACGGAATTAACTACCTGCTGCTGGCCAGCCTGTTCCTGCTGGAGTACCCGCTGCGCCTCTGGCTGCTGCGCGACGAGCCGCGCAGCGGTTTCCTGGCCTACCTGATCGAGCTCGCGCGGGTCGATCACCACCGGATGCTGAGGCACCCGTGACGGACCCGACAACGGACATGCGGCCGCTGATTGCCGAAGCCCCGGAACCGCTGGCCCGGATCGGGGATCGCCGGGTCTCGCGCGCGGCGTTCCTCGCCGACGTGCAGGCGCTGGCCGCGCAACTGCCGCCGGCCCGCGCGGCCTTCAATCTGTGCCAGGACCGCTACCACTTCGCGGTCGCCTTTGCCGCGATCCTGCTGCGGGGTCAGACCAACCTGCTGCCGCCCAACCGCGGCCGCACGACCCTGGCCGAGATCGCCGGCCAGTATCCGGATGCCATCGCCCTGGTGGACGGCCCGGACGCCGAGATCGCCATCCCGGTCCTGCGCGTCGCCGCCCGCGGCGAGGCGGGCGAGGCCATGGGCCCCGTGCCCGCGATCCCTGGCGAGCAGACCGCCGTCCTGGCGTTCTCCTCCGGCAGTACTGGCACGCCCACGGCGCACGCCCGCAGCTGGACGGCCCTGCATGCGGTCACCGCCCAGGCCCTGGAGGCCCTCGACCTGGCGGGCCACCCCGGCCCCACCCTGGTCGGCACGGTACCGCCACAGCATATGTACGGCCTGGAATCGACCGTGCTGTATGCCCTGCTGGGGCACACCACGCTGCTGGCCGGACGCCCGTTCTACCCCGAGGACGTGCGCACGGCGCTGGCCGACAGCGCCCCGGCGGTGCTGGTGACCACGCCCTTCCACCTGAAGGCCTGCCTGCGCGCCGGCCTCGAGTGGCCGTCACCGACCCGCATCCTCTGCGCCACTGCGCCGCTGTCCCCGGATACCGCCGCCCGGGCCGAGCGGGTCTTCGGCTGCCCCCTCGACGAGATCTACGGCTGCACCGAGGCGGGGGCCATCGCCACGCGCCGCACGACCCGCGAGTCCGCCTGGACCACCTATCCCGGGGTAGAGATCCACCCCGGAGACACCGGGCGCGCGTGGGTCCGGGGCCCGCAACACCCCGAGCCGGTGCCGCTTCCGGACCATATCGAGGTGCAGGACACGCGCCTTTTCCGCATGGAGGGCCGTCTCGCCGATCAACTGAATATTGCCGGCAAGCGCGCCTCGCTGGCCGATTTGAACCGGCGCCTGAATGCCATCCCCGGGGTGCTCGACGGCGTCTTCATCCCTCCGGATCCCGAATCGGACACGCACGGCGTCACCCGCCTGGCGGCCCTGGTGGTCGCCCCGAAACGCAGCGAGGCCGAGATCCAGGCGGCACTGGCCGACTGCATGGACCCGCTGTTCCTGCCGCGCCCACTGGTGCGGGTTGACCACCTGCCGCGCTCGGCCACCGGCAAGCTGCCGCGTCAGGTCCTGCTGGACCTGCTCGCCCACCACGGCCAGTGCGCCTGACGGCGCGCCGCCCCATGCAACCGCCGGCCGTCCAGTCCACCATCCGCCGCATCGGGGCCGAGCACCCGTCCCTGCCCGGGCATTTTCCCGGCCACCCGGTGGTCCCCGGCGTGGTAATCCTCGATCAGGTGGCAGCGGTCGCGCGGGCCCACGGTCTCGGACCGGTCGCGGCCCTCCCGCAGGTCAAGTTCCTCGCGCCGCTGACACCGGAGGCCGCGTTTCGCATCGAGATCGACCCGCCCGGTCGTGGCGGGCGGCAGGGGTTTCGCGTCGTGGCCGCCGAGGGCGATCCGCCGGTCACCTTCTGTTCCGGCCAGCTGGTCACGCTCCACGACACCCCGGATCCATGAGCCGCGCCTGGTTCCAGCAGGCGGAACGGGGCTCGCCGCTGGCCCTGCGCATCATCCTGTGGGTGGCCCTCAATCTCGGGCGCCGGGCCAGCCGCGCGCTGCTGTACCCGATCACCGCGTATTTCCTGCTGTTCGCGCCGCAGTCGCGGCGGCACAGTCGCAATTACCTGCGCCGGGCGCTGCAGCGCGAGCCGCGGCTGGCGGACCTGGCGCGCCACCTGCACAGCTTCGCCGCGGTGATCCTCGACCGGGTCTTCCTGCTCGCCGGGCAGGATGCCTGCCTCGATATCCGGGTCCACAACCGCGAGACCTTCCTCGAACACGTGGACAGCGGCCGCGGCGCGATCCTGCTGGGCGCGCACCTCGGCAGCTTCGAGGCCCTGCGCGCCCTGGCGGTGGGCAAGTACGACTTCCCGGTGCGGGTCCTTATGTACAGCGACCACAATCAGAGCATCACCCAGGTCCTGGAGGCGCTGAATCCCGAGGTGGCCGCGTCGGTGATCCCGCTGGGGCGCACCGAGACCCTGATCCAGGCCCGCGAATGCCTGGATCGCGGGGAACTGATCGCCACCCTGGGCGACCGCGTCGCCGAGAGCGACAAGATGGTCGCCTGCGACTTCCTCGGCGACACCGCGCTGTTCCCGCAGGGACCGCTTCTGCTGGCCGCGGTACTCAAGGTCCCGGTGATCCTGTGCTTCGGGCTCTATCGCGGCGGCAACCGCTACGATATCGTCTTCGAACCCTTCGCCGAGACCCTCGACGCCCCGCGCGGGCAGCGTGACGAGATCCTGGCCCAGTGGGTACAGCGCTATGCCGACCGCCTCGCGGCGCGGGTACGCGAGGCCCCCTACAACTGGTTCAATTTCTATGACTTCTGGGACGATGCATCCAAATAGGCGAGGCCACGGCCTTGGCCCGCGTATCCGCCAGTCCGGCATCACGCTGATCCTGGCCTTGGGTCTTCTCGCCCCTGTATCGGCCTTGGCCAACGACACCCTCGGCGCATTGCTGGAAGCCCTGACCACCGAGCGGGAAGCGACCCTCGCGTTCGAGGAGCGCCGCGACGATCCGATGCTGGAATTCCCGGAGACACGTTCGGGCTCGCTTGCCTTCGAGCCCCCCGATACCCTTACCCGCCAGGTCGACGGCCCGCGGGGCGAGACCGTGCACATCGAGGGCGACACCCTCACCCTGGAACGGCGTGGCTCCAGCCGCGAGATCGACCTGAACGAACAGCCCGCCCTGGCCACCCTGACCGGCCTGTTCCGCGCCCTGCTGAACGGCGACCGCGAGCAACTGGGGGCCAATTTCGAGATCGAGCTGACGGGCGACATGGAGGCCTGGACCCTGGAGCTCGTCCCACGGGACCGCGCCCTGCGCCGCATGGTCCCCGAACTGACCCTGACCGGCGCCGGCGACGAACTACGCGAACTGATCACGGTCGAGGCCGGCGGACACCAAAGCCACATGCGCTTCGAGCCGCCACAGTACGCGGACTAGGGAAACACTGATTGATGTGCCCGTCCCGCATCGCCCTGGGCCTGTGGCTGGCCGCGCTCACGCTGGCCACGCTCACGCTGGCCCTGCGCGGCGAACTGGTTACCGACCTGCAGGGCTTTGCCCCGGACCCGGTCAGCGCCGACGGCATCGTGCTGGATCCCGGGGCCGGCCCGGCCGGACGTATGTTGCTGCTGGCGATCGCCGGGGGCGAGGCGCGCGATCGGGCCGCGGCCAGCGATTCCCTGGTCGCCGCTCTGGAGGATGTCCCGGACGTGGCGGGCGTCCACAACGGCCGCCTGGACCCCGACGACCCGGCCCTGGAATTCCTGATCGAACATCGCTACCTGCTGAGCCCGCGAATCCATGCCGATGCCTTCAGCCAGGATGCCCTGCGCGAACACCTGCAGGCGCGCCGCGATGACCTCTCCAGCGCCGTCCCGGAGCTGCCCCGGGAACTGATCCCGCGCGACCCCACCGCCGAGACCCGGGTCGTTCTGGAGCAGCTCGCCACCACCGGCGGCCGGGCAACGACCGGGCCGGACGGGGTCTGGGTGACCCCCGATCGTGAACGGGCGCTGCTGGTGCTGCGCAGCACCGCCGACGGCATGGACCTGGACGCCCAGGCGGCCCTGATCGAACGCACGCGCACCGCCTTCGCCGACCTCGACCCGCCGGAACTGCGCCTGCAGATCGCCGGCCCGGCGGTCATCGCGGTGGAATCGCGGGCCACCATCCGTGGCGAGGTCACCTGGATCACCACCGGCGCCAGTATCGCCCTGGCCCTCCTGCTGCTGGCGGTGTTCCGCCACCCGCATCCGGTCTGGCTGGCGGCCGTACCGCTGGCGAGCGGCATCCTGATCGCGGCGGCCGTGGTCACTACGGTCTTCGGGCACCTGCACGGGATCGCGCTGGCCTTCGGCATCACCGTGCTGGGGATCGCCCTGGACTACCCCTTGCACCTGTTCGCCCATGCGCAGCGGCGCGACAGCCCGCACCTCGGGGACGCACGCCTGGCGCAGGCCGCGCGCGAACTGGGGCCCGTGATCGCCCTGGGCGCTGGCAGCACCGTGCTGGTGTTTGCCCTGATGGCCCTCACCGGCTTCTCCGGCATGGCGCAGCTGGGACTCTTCGTGCTGACCGGAGTGGCCGTGGCCGCCGTGACCACCCGCTGGGTCCTGCCGGTCCTGGTTCCCGCCCGGTTGCAGCGCGAGGGCCTGCCGGCTCCGAGGCTGCCGGTCCCGGTCGCGCTCGCGCACCCCCCGGCGCTGGCCCGCTGGGGCGGCGCCCTGCTGGCCCTGGCCGCGGTCGCCGTGGTGGCGAGCGCCGATCCCTTTCCGTGGGAAGACCGCCTGTCCGCGCTGCACCCAGTGCCGGAGGAGCAGGTCACGCTGGACCAGGAGCTGCGGGGCGCACTGGGGTTACCGGACGTCCGCCACGCCCTGCTGATCACTGCCGACTCCGCGGAACGAGCCCTGCGCGCCAGCGAGGCCCTGGTCCCGGAGCTGGAAGCCCTGCGCGCATCCGGGCTCGTGGACGGCTTCGGCCACCCCGCCGAGGTACTGCCAAGCCGGCAGCGCCAGCAACAACGCCAGGCCGCGCTGCCGCACCCCGATGACCTGCGCGAACGCCTGGCAGCGGCGAGCGCGGATCTCGGGTTCCGCGAGGGGGCCTTCGCACCCTTTGTGGAGGACATCTCGGCGGCTCGCGAGCAGGCACTTCTGGCCCCGGAGACCCTGCCGGACGGCCCCCTGCGCAACGCGCTCGACCCCCTGCTTCAGCCACACGAGGAGGGCCAGGGCTGGACCGCCTGGGTCCGCCTGCAAGGGGTCCGGGATGACGAGGCCCTGGCGCGCTGGGCCGCAGACATCCCGCGGGCCGACCTGTCGGAACGGGAGGGGACCGGCGCAGGCGTGCACCACATCGATTTCTTCCGGGCCTCCGAGGAACTGGTCATCGGCTTCCGCGACGAGGCCCTGCAGCGCCTGGCGCTGGGTCTTGTGGCCGTCGCGCTCCTGCTGCTGGTCGCCACTCGGGCCCCGGGGCGCAGCCTGCGCATCCTGACGGCCGTCGGCACCGGCTTGCTGCTGACCCTGGCCGCGCTGATCCTGCTGGGCGTCCGGCTGTCGCTGTTCCACCTGATCGCGCTGCTGCTGATCGCCGGGCTGTGTCTGGACTACGCGGTGTTCTTCAGCCGCCCCCTGCGGGATGCCGCGGCGCGCCTGCGCAACCTGCGCTCGGTCGGCGTCTGCGCGCTGTCGACCCTGGTGGTGTTCGGGCTGCTGGCCCTTTCCAGCCTTCCGGTCCTGCAGGCCTTGGGCCTCACCGTGGTGCTGGGCGTGGTATTTTCCTTCCTCGCGGCGGCCCTGCTGGCGCCCGAGGTCAACCCAGGAAAACACTGATCCAGGCGATGCCGCCTGACACCCATCCACCCGGAATCGCCTCCGGCCACTATCCACAGAACACGCCCCATGGACCCACTGGTCATCACCGCCCACACCCTGACAAGCGCTGCCGGAACCGGGATCGCCGCCAACGCCGAGTCCCTGCGCAACGGGGTCAGCGGGCTGCGCCCCTGCGATCTGGAAAGCGTGAGTCTGGACACCCACATCGGCCGCGTGCCCGGCGTGGAGGCCATCACCCTGGAAGGCGAGCTCGCCCCGTTTCAGTGCCGCAACAACCAGCTCGCCGAACTGGGCCTGCGCCAGGATGGCTTCGCCGACGCGGTGGCGGCCGCCGTTGCGCGCTACGGCGCCGACCGGGTGGCCGTGCTGCTGGGCACCAGCACCTCGGGCATCGCCGCCACCGAGGCCGCCTACCACCGGCGCGACCCGCAGACCAGGGCCCTGCCCCCGGATTACGACTACCAGCACACCCAGAACATGTTCTCGCTGGCCGATTTCGTCGCCACCCGCTTCGGCCTGTCGGGGCCGGCCCTGGTGGTCTCCACCGCCTGCTCGTCCAGCGCCAAGGTCTTCGCCGATGCCCGTCGCTACATGGCCGCGGGGCTTTGCGACGCGGCCGTGGTCGGCGGTGTCGACAGCCTGTGCGGCATGACGCTGTATGGCTTCAATGCCCTGCAACTGGTGGCCGCGCAGCCCTGCACCCCGCTGGACCGCGACCGCGCCGGGATCTCGATTGGCGAGGCCGCCGGCTTCTTCCTGCTGGAACGCCCCTCGCCGGATACCACGGGACCACGGCTGACCGGTCACGGCGAATCCAGCGACGCCCACCACATGTCCGCCCCGCACCCCGAGGGCCTGGGGGCCGCGACCGCCTTGCAACAGGCGCTGGAGCGCGGCGGACGGCGGGGCGACGAGATCGACTACGTGCTGATGCATGCCACCGCAACCCCGGCCAACGATGGCGCCGAGGCCCGCGCCCTGGTGCGCAGCCTGGGGCCGCGCCCGCGCGCCGTGGGCACCAAGGGTCTGACCGGACACACCCTGGGCGCCGCCGGGGCGGTGGGCGTGGCCCAGGCCCTGGCCAGTCTGGACGGCGGCTTTGTGCCACCCACGGCCGGCCTGAAGATGCTGGATCCGCAACTGGACCTCGAGGCCCGCGGCGAGGCGGAACCGCGCCCGGTACAACGGGTACTGGTGAATGCCTTCGGCTTTGGCGGCAACAACTGCAGCCTGCTGCTGGAGGCCGCGCCATGAAGGCCATTGGACTCCATGCCGTGGGGCTGCTGGGCCCGGGACTGGACGACTTCGACAGTGCCCGCCCCGTGCTGGCCGGCGAGACCCCACTGGCGAGCCGCGAGGTCCACGTCCCTCCGCCCGGGCTGCTTCCGGCCAACGAGCGCCGACGCACCACCGCCACCATCCGCCTCGCCCTGAAGGTCGCGGAAGAGGCCACCGAAGGGGCCGATCGCAGCCGGCTGCGCAGCGTGTTCGCGTCATCCTCCGGCGACATGGACATCATAGACCGCATCTGCGATGCCCTGACCCAGCCGGAGCCGGTAGTGTCGCCGGTGCAGTTTCACAACTCGGTGCACAATGCCCCGGCCGGCAACTGGTCGATCGCGACCCGCAACCCGGCGCCGGCCACGGCGCTGTCCGGCTACAACGCCAGCCTGGCCGCGGGGCTGCTGGAGGCCGCGACACTGCAGCTGGACGAGGGCGGCGACGTGCTGCTGGCCTGCTACGACGTGCCGTCCATGGACAGCTTCATCCACGTGCGGCCCATCCATCACCCCTTTGCCGTGGCCCTGCGCCTGGGCCCGGTGGACGGCGCACCCTGGCAGCTGCAGCTCGACCTCGGAGGGCCGGCCGCGGCCGACCCCTGCCACAGTGATGACCTGGAGGCGCTGCGCGGGAGCAATCCGGCCGCGCGCGCCCTGCCCCTGCTGGAACGGCTGGTCCGGGGCACGCCCGGAAATGTTACGCTTGAGGCGCCGCTGGGCCGGTCCCTGAACATCCGGGTCGGGCCCTGAACCATCCGCCCGGATCAGGAAGATCCCGCGCATGTCATCCCGACCCGAGACCCTGGATCACGAGGCCATCTGCCGGCTGCTGCCGCATGCCGGCGCGATGTGTCTGCTGGATACGGTGGAGGCCTGGTCCGACACCACCATCCATTGCCGTGCCGAAAGCCACCGCGACCCGGCCAACCCGCTGCGCGGCGAGGCCGGGCTGCATGCCCTGGCGGCGCTGGAATACGGCGCCCAGGGCATGGCCGTGCACGGCGCCCTGCTGGCCGATGCCGGGCCGGCGCGCGCCGGCTATCTGGCGGCGGTGCGGGATCTGCAGCTGCAGACCCGTCGCCTCGACAGCCTGGGAGCGGCACTGGAGATCCACGCGGACTGCATCCTGTCGGACCGCAACAGCTCCATCTACGACCTGCGCGTAAGCGCGGGCGCACAGCCGGTGCTGAGCGCCCGCGCGACCGTCATCCTGCAACCCGCCGACGACGAGGACAGCCCGTGACTGCACGCGCCCTGATTACCGGCGGCAGTGGCGCCATCGGCGCCGCCATCGGCCACGCCCTGGCCATGGCCGGCCACGAGGTCATCCTGCATGCCCATCGCAACGCCGCCGCGGCCGAGGCGACCGCCGATGCCATCCGGGCCGATGGCGGCCAGGCCCGGGTGCTGGTATTCGACATCACCGACGAGGGGGCCTGCCGCGAGACGCTGGACCCCCTCGCGGCCGAGCAGCCGGTACAGATCCTCGTCCACAACGCCGGCATCCACGACGACGCGCCACTGGCCGGGATGCGCCGCGAACAATGGGACCGCCCGATCGATGTCGGCCTCAACGGCTTCTACAACGTGACCCAGCCGCTGCTGCTGCCGATGATCACCACCCGCTGGGGCCGGGTGATCGCGATCTCCTCGGTAGCCGGGCAGATCGGCAATCGCGGCCAGACCAATTACGCGGCGGCCAAGGCCGGCCTGCACGGCGCCATTCGCTCGCTGGCCCAGGAGGTCGCCTCGCGCGGCATTACCGCCAACGCGGTCGCCCCCGGCATCATCGAGAGCCCCATGAGCGAGGGCAGCTTTGATGCCGAACATATCCGCAATCTGGTGCCGATGCGCCGCGCCGGCCGGCCCGAGGAGGTCGCGGGCGTGGTCGGCTTCCTGGCCAGCGACGCGGCCAGTTACGTCTCCGGCCAGGTGATCGGTGTCAACGGCGCCCTCGCCTGATGCGCCCATGAGCACGGTCGTCGCGCTGATCCCCGCCCACAACGAGGCGGCCACCATCGAAGCGGTGGTGGCCGGCGCCCGCGCGCAGGTGGACCGGGTGATCGTGGTGGACGACGGCTCCGAGGACGCCACCGCCCGCCTGATCGAGGATCAGGCCGAAGTCCTGCGCATGGACGAGAACAGTGGCAAGGCCAGCGCCCTGTGGGCCGGGATGCAGCATGCCCTGGCCACCGGCGCCGAGGCGGTGGTGACCCTGGATGCCGACGGCCAGCACGACACTACCGAGATCCCCGCGCTGGTCGCCGCGTGGCACGAGACGCCGAACCGGCTGGTCCTGGGCGCACGCCTCAAGGGCCGCGAGCACACCCCGCCGCTGCGCCTGTTCGGCAACCGCATGGCCGACTTCTGGATTGCCTGGGCCTCCGGGCAGCCGCTGCGGGACTCCCAATCCGGCTTCCGCCTCTACCCGGCCGCCCTGCTGCGGCGCCTGGACCTGGCCCACCACCGGGCCCGCGGCTTCGTGTTCGAGAGCGAGGCCCTGATCGTCGCCGAACGGCTGGGATTCCCGGCACGGGTGGTCCCGGTACGCTGCATCTACCCGGAAAACCACCGCCCCAGCCACTACCGGCCGACCGCGGATACCCTGCGGATCATCGCCATGGTTGCCGGCCACCTGCTGCGCCGTGGAATGCGCCCGCTGGGGCTGCTGCGTTCGCTGGGCGTGATCCGCCGTTAGGGAGACGCACGCCCCGGTGCCCTTGGAAACGACGCTTCCGCAGGTCTACACTCCCCGCGCATCCATTAAGGGAAACACTATGAATACCAAGACGTTGCTGGTGATCATCTTCGCCGCCCTGATCGCGCTGGCGGGCTGCCGCGGCACGGTTCCCGTGCAGGACATCAGCGATACCACGGTCACGAATGTCGACGGCGACCGTCCGAGCGCCGAGCAGATGGAACGCGCGATCCGCACCGCCGGGGCTTCGCTGGGCTGGCGCATGGAAGAGGCCGAGCCCGGGCTGCTGGAAGGCCGGCTCAGCCTGCGCGACCACGTCGCCGTGGTGGAGATCCCGTTCGCTGCGGGCGAATACAGCATCCGCTACAAGGACAGCGCCAACCTGAACTACGAAGACGGCAACATCCACCCGAACTACAACAACTGGATCCAGAACCTGGACAACCAGATCCGCGCCCAGATCTCCGCCCTCTGATCCCGCCCCGCGTCGGGCACACCCCGGCGCGGAGGGCTCCAAGGGCAAGGGCCTTTGTTCACCACGAAGCCCACGAAGGCACGAAGAACACCCGCTCTGAAGAACCGCTACAGGAAGGGGAGAAGGTCGGAAGGACTGCGAGGGCACGCAACCCATGTGTACGTTGCCTTGCGAGCCACCTTCCCGTCTTCGCGTCTTCCTGTGAGCGCTACTCGGCTTTTCTTCGTGCCTTCGTGGGCTTCGTGGTGATAACAGGTTTTTTCAGTAGCGGCGGTCAGTCGGGGCGCGGGCGGTCGTCCGGCTTGCGGGGCTCTTCCCCCGAACCCTTGGCGGCGGGCTCGTCGTCCTGGGCGTCCGATTCGTTGGCGCCGCCGGCGGCCTCGCCCGGGCCGGTCCCGTAGTCGCGGCGCGTCATGTGCGACAGCAGCTGTCCGGCGCGGTCCTCGAGGCGATCCCGGGTCGGCTTGTCCGCCAGCTCCTCGGCGCTCTGGGCCAGGTGGTGATAGAGGTCGCGGTAGGACCCGGCCATGGTCGCGAACAACGTGGCCGTGCGGTCGAAGTGGTCGTTGACCTGGCTGCGGTAGCGCGTCAGTTCCTGCATGCGCCGATCCAGTTCCTCTTCCAGCTCGCGGATCAGCTTGCGTTCGTCACTGGTCACGCGGCCCACCCAGAAACCCACCAGGGCGGCGATCACGATGGCCAGGATCCCGAGGGCCACCCACAGCCCCACTGCTGTCTGCTCTTCCACCACGACATCCTCTGCAAATGGAGGGGCCATTGTGCCGCAGGCCCCGGTCGAACGCACTTCCGGGCATGCTAACCTCGCCACACAGCCAGGAACCCGGAAGACCCGCATGATCGATCCACAACACGCGCAACAGATCCGCCAGGCCCAGGCCGGCCTGATCAACCTGGTGGTCCAGGCCACCCAGAACCCGGAAACCCGCCGCGAGCTGGAGCCGGTCCTGAACCAGGCCCACGAGGCCGGCTGGGGCGAACTGATCCAGCGCATCCGCCGGGTACTCGACGGCGAGCGCGACGCGGCCCTGCTGCAGGGTCTGGACGACGAGGACACGGTGATCCTGACGGCCATCCTGAACGGGCTGCAGGACCCCTCCACCCTGCCCGACCCGGAGCAAAGCGGCGACCCGGCCCAGGCGGCCCCGGGACTGGCGCAGATGATCCACGGGGCCGCCCGCGGCGATGCCCAGTCGCTGCACTGGCTGTCCCAGATGGCCGAACAGATGAGCCGCGCCGGGGGCGACATGGCCCGCCTCGGCGGCATTACCAAGCGCCTGGTGGACGGCGAGCGCGACCCCGACGTGCTGTGTCGCGGCATGGGCTCGCAAGGCGAATCGCTGGTGCTGTCCATCCTGTCGGAACTGGGCAAGCTCGAACGCCACTGACCCGACATGCGCCGTCGCAGCGACAACGCGGCCCCGCTACGGCGCCGCTTCCGTCTTCCGCCCTGGCTCCTTGCGGTACTCAGTCTGTGGCTGCTGCAGGGCTGCGCGGCCGTGACGCTGCAACCACCGGACGACCCGGAAGGCCCGGTTACCGTGGCCCTGCTGGACCATGGACGACACTCCAGCCTGATCCTGCCAGCCGGGAAACCGGGGGCCTGGCTGCGCTACTCCTACGGCGACTGGGTCTTCTATGTCGAACGCCGGACCGGGCCGCTCCAGGGGATCTCCGGGTTGCTCGTACCGACCCGCGCCGCGCTCGGACGCCAGGTACTGACCGGCCACGAGCTCGGGCCATCCACGCTGGGGCAACTTCGGGTACCACTGGCGGACTTTTACCTGCTGACGGTTCCGGGGGCACGGGTCGAGGTCCTGCGCGACGAGCTGGAAGGCATCTGGCAAGCGGGATACGAGGAACGCAAGACCTCGCCGGAATGGGACATGGCCTTCGTCGAGCATCCGGAGGCCTACACCCTGCGCAACAACTCCAACCGCATGGTCGCGCGCTGGCTGACGGCGCTGGACGTCGAAGTCTCCCGCGCGCCGATCCTGTCCAACTGGAAGACCGAGTCCCCCTGAGTCCGCGAGGCACTTTTCACCACGAAGCACACGAAGGCACGAAGAAAATTCAGAAAGCGCCAACAGGAAGACGCGAAGATCGGAAGACTCCTGAAAGGCTGCGCAAGCCACAAGGATTGCGCACCCTCTCGCCCCCTGCTGACCTTCGCATCTTCCTGTAAATGCTCTTGCGGGTTTCTTCGTGCCTTCGTGTGCTTCGTGGTGAACAAACGGGGTGCACCCGTCAGAGGTCGTGGACCCACTCGAGGACGGCGTCCTGCAGATTGTGCCCCATGCCGCGGTGGGCGCGTGGATCGTTGACCAGCACGACCACCGCCAGGTCATCGCCACCCCGCGTCCGTACATAGCCGGCCACCGCGGACACCTCGTTGAGATGCCCGGTCTTCAGATGCATCCGCCCGCGCAGATCGCGCTGGCTGCCGTTACGGAAGCGGTTGCGCAGGGTCCCGTCCAGCCCGGCCAGGGCCAGCGAGGACTGGAACTCGGGCCGGTGCGGGTGCTGCCAGCCCGCCTCCAGGATGCGGCCCAGCTGGCGTGAGGTCATCCGCGAGTCGCGGCTCAGGCCCGAACCGTTGTCGACCACCATGCCCGCAACATCGACGTCCAGCCCGCGCAGGGACTCCAGCAGGGCCTGCTGCCCCTTTTCCAGCGTCGCCGGCGGGGTGAAGTGACGCGCCCCCAGGGTCAGCAGCAGATGCCGGGTCATCACGTTGGAGCTCCACTTGTTGGAGACCCGGATCAGATCCGACAACGGGCGCGAGGTGTGGCGCAGGATCGGTTCGTCGTACAGCACCGGCAGCACGCCGGGGCGGATGTCCCCGGTCAGCTCGCCGCCCCACTGCGACCAGTGCAGGCGGAACATCTCGGCATGGTTGGCCTCCGGCGCGAGCACCGAGCGCAGCAGTTCATAGTCGCCACAATTCACCGGGTATTCGCCGGCCAGGGTCACGCGCTGCGCCTCGGGATCGGCATCGAAACGGATCCCGCGCTGCCAGGCGCCGCAGCTGCCCCGCGTCGGCTGCAGGCGATTGACGACATCCAGCCCCGGCAGGGGCGGGTCCACCGTCACGTCGATCCCGTTCCCGTGCCGCTCCGGTCGCACGCGAAAGCGCTGCGCGTTGGCGTTCACATGCAGGGCATAGGGCAGCTGGTTGTAGGCCCGCAGCGGCTGGTCATTGAAGGCGGCAGGGTCCCCGGATGGCAGTTCGAAATGCGAGGCGTCGAGGATCACGTTGCCCTCGATACGACGCAAGCCGGTCTGGCGCAGCTGCCCCAGCATGCGCCAGTGTTCCTCGCTGACCATGCCGGGATCGCCCGTGCCGCGGATCACCAGGTCCCCCGCCAACACCCCGTCGCGCACCGGGCGCGTCGCCCAGACCTCGGTGGTCCAGGTGTAGTCCGGGCCCAGCTCGTTCAGGGCCGCCAGCGAGGTGGCCAGTTTCATGGTCGACGCCGGGTTGTACGGCTGATCGGCGTTCAGGCGCGCGAGCACCGCCCCGTCCGACATCCGCTGGACCCAGAGACCGACATTTTCCGGCGGCAGGCGCTGACTTTCGATCGCCCGCTGCAGCGGCTGCGGGAGGTGTTCGAACTGTGCCTGCGCCGTCAGCGGCGCAAGCCAGAGTGACAGCATCAGACAGAGGGCAATAGCCCACCCGGAACGAACCGGAAGGGGGCCTGGGCGGCGCGCAAAAAGGCGAGGGGGCATAGGGGTCCGACCATCCTGCAAACGTGCGGGGCAACAGTCCCTATAGTGTGCCGGCACCCCGGCCGGGACAAGCCCTTCGCGTCACGCTCTCGACCAGGGAAAATCGAGTACCTGATCGAGGCTGGAAACCCCCAGCAACCGCATCAGCAGCCGGTCCACGCCCAGGGCCACCCCGGCGCAGTCGGGCAGTCCGGCGTCCAGCGCCGCCTCCAGGTAGTCATCGGGGGGCGGCAGGGGCTGTCCGCGCGCACGCCGGATGGCGATGTCGCGTTCGCGGCGGCGGCGAAACAGCTCGGGATCGATCAGTTCGTGATAGCCGTTGGCCAGCTCCAGGTCGCCCCAGTACAACTCGAAGCGCGCGGCGTACCCCGGGGATTCCGGACAGGGACGCGCCAGCACGGCCTGGCTCTCCGGATAGTCGACCACGACGGTCAGGCGGTCCGGCGGGAAGCCCGGGGCAATCACCAGGCTGATCAGCGCATCCAGCCAGCCATCCCGGTCAAGCTCGCCCGCCACCGCGAGCCCGCGGGCCGCCGCGGCCCGTTCCAGCTCCTTGGCCTCCGCGGCGGCCGGGTCCAGCCCGAGGGTCGACCGGAACAGCTCGGCATAGGGGATCACCACGCAGCCGCGGGGCGCGTGCCACTCGCGGGATTGCGCGGCCTGATCCGCGATCAGGGCCACCACCTCGCGCGCCAGGTCCCGATGGTCCAGCCCGTGGCGATACCACTCCAGCAGGGTAAATTCCGGGTTGTGGCGCGGCCCGGACTCGCCGCCCCGGAAGACCCGGGCGATCTGGTAGATATCCGGGGCCCCATCCGCGAGCAGGCGCTTCATCGGGTACTCCGGAGAGGTCTGCAGGTAGCCCTGCTCGCCGCCGGGCGCGCGTGCCTCCCAGCTTTCCAGCATCGGATCCTGCGGGGCACCCCGGCCCAGGATCGGGGTCTCGACCTCGAGCACCCCGCGATCCGCGAAGAAGGCCCGCAGACCCGCCAGCAGACGGGCCCGCGCCGCGCGGGCCGGCGCCGCGCCCGGCCGCCAGTCACTCACCTCCGAACCCGGGGGCAGATGCGATCAGACGCGGGAGACGTATTCGCCGTTGCGGGTGTCGACCTTCACGGTCTCGCCTTCCTCGACGAACAGCGGGACCTTGACCACCGCACCGGTCTCCAGGGTCGCCGGCTTGGTACCGCCCTGAGCGGTATCGCCGCGCACGCCCGGATCGCACTGGGTAATCTTCAGCTCGGTGAAGGCCGGCGACACCACCGACAGCGGCTCGCCGTTCCACAGGGTCACGGTGCAGATATCCTGCTCCTTCAGCCACTGCCCGGAATCGCCCAGCGCGGCCTCGCTCACGGCATACTGCTCGAAGGTGTCCGGCACCATGAAGTGCCAGAACTCGCCATCGTTGTAGAGATACTGCATCTCGGTGTCCATCACGTCGGCCGCCTCCACCGACTCGCCGGACTTGAAGGTCTTCTCCAGCACCCGGCCCGTACGCAGATTGCGCAGCTTGACCCGGTTGAAGGCCTGGCCCTTGCCCGGCTTGACGAACTCGTTTTCCACGATGGCCTGCGGATCGCCGTCCAGCAGCAGCTTGAGACCGGCCTTGAATTCGTTGGTACTGTAGGTTGCCATTGCGTGCTGTTCCTCGATGATGCGTGGCGCGGGCATACCGCCCCGTCCGGAAACGATTCATGCCCACAAAGCCCGTCATGATAACGCGCGAGCCGCGCGGAACCCAGCCACCCGCGCCGCGTGCCACGCCGGCCTGGCAGCAGGCGCTGGCGCGTGCGGTCGCCGATCCCGAGGCCCTCGCCGCACGCCTCGGGTTGCCGCTCGACGACCTGCCGGGCATGCAGACCGGGCACCGACTGTTTCGCACCCGCATCCCGGAGAGCTACCTGGCGCGCGTGCGCCCGGGGGACCCGCGCGACCCGCTGCTGCTGCAGGCCCTCCCGGATGCCCGCGAGGCCCTGGAGGCCCCGGGCTTCGTCAGCGACCCGGTCGGCGATCACGACGCCCTGGCCGCACCCGGCGTGGTGCACAAGTACCACGGCCGCGTGCTGCTGCTGACCACCGGGGCCTGCGCCATCCACTGCCGGTACTGCTTTCGCCGCGAATTCGACTATTCCGAGCACAATCCGGCCCGGGATGACTGGGCGCCCGCGCTGGAGTACATCGCGGCGCATCCGGACATCCGCGAGGTCATCCTCAGCGGCGGCGATCCGCTGAGCCTCTCCGATACCCGCCTGGCCCGACTGGCCCAGCGGCTGGACGCCATCCCGCACCTGGAACGCCTGCGCATCCACTCGCGCCTGCCGGTCGTCCTGCCGGAGCGGGTCGACGACCGCCTGCTGGATTGGCTCGGTCAGGGGCGGCTGCAGCACATCCTGGTGCTGCACGCGAACCACCCGCGCGAATTCGCCGCCCCGGCCGACGCGGCACTCGTCCGCCTGCGCGCCGCCGGCGTTATGCTGCTCAACCAGGCGGTCCTGCTGGCCGGGATCAACGACGATGCCGAGACCCTGAGCGAACTGCAGGAGGCCGGCTTCCGCCTGGGCGTCCTGCCCTACTACCTGCACCAGCTCGACCGCACCCGCGGCACGGCCCATTTCGAGGTTTCGGATCGCCGCGCACAAGAACTCCACCGGGCCCTCCATGCGCGGCTGCCAGGCTACCTGGTTCCACGCCTGGCGCGCGAGATCCCGGGTGCATCCGGGAAGACCCTGCAAGCCCCGTAGGCCGGGCGTGAGCAAAGGCCGACGCCTCCCACACCAAAAACACGGTTTGCTGCTACAGTAGCGCCAGACCCGGGGCGTGAACGCGTTCTCCGGAGAGTCCCACGCAACCGGCCCAGCGACCACTGGACACGCCCATGCTGCACGCCCTGCCCGAGCTGCCCGCCCAACCGGCCGGCCCTGCCAGCTTCCCGCACCGGACGCCGCAGGCTCTGCGGGCCTGGTGCGCGGAACTGCCCGGCAGCGAGCCCGAGCTCGGCATGCAGCAACTCGGCAAGGCCCTCGAAGGGCTCAACCAGATCGCGCTGCGGCCCGGGGTTCGCGCCAGCCTGGTGCGCATACTGGAAGACCACCTCCTGCCCCTGTTCCCCGTGCTGGAGCGCCTGCTGCGCCAGCGCCCCCTGCCACTGGGGCGCCGCAGCCGCGATCGTGCCGAGGTCCTCGGCAGCGCCCTGCGCGCTCTGCTCAGGGCCGAACTGCTGGTGGTCCGGGAGCGCATCGACGCCGACGACACCCGGCACGCGGAACGCCTGACCGCGCCCCTGCAGGCCGCCGTCGCGCTGCTGGGCGCGCTCGCCGTGCACCACTGGCGGCTGTATCAGAACCTGCCCTCCGGTCACTGGCAGCAACTCTACGACCTGCTGCGCCTGGCACGGGCCCAGCACATCGCCGACCACGGCCCCGCCACCGACCAGCGCTTCGGGCCGCTGCATACGGATCGTATCGAGACCATGAGCGCGCGCCTCATGGTGCTGGGGAGCACCGACCCGAACGCCCTGAAGATGGGCGAGATGGACTTGCTGGTTCGCTGGATCAACGCGATCGCGCTGACCTGCACCGCCGCTCCCGACCCGGACCAGCATCCCGACCTGCCGGTGCTGCGCTGCGAGCTCGAGCGCGACCATGCGCCGGGACTGGTCCTGCGCGACCAGCCCGCCGGCGACCTGGCCTGCTTCGTGGAGCTGGGCCCGGCCCTGGCCGCACTGCGCGACGCCCCGGAAAACCTCGAGCCGGTGCAAACCGGCAATGCACAGGCCCTGGCCGAGCATCTCCTGCGCCTGTGGTCGCACCTGCCCACCCGGCGGCACAGTCGCGAGCGAGCGGGCGACCTGCAGCAGGTCTGCGTCATGGGACTGGAACGCATCCATGACTTTCTGCTGGCGGAGATGGAGCGTCGCCGTGACGCCGGCGCCCGGGAACTCGACACGGACGAGAACGGCGAGGCCGGCCTGAAGTCCGTGCAGCAGCGTGATCGCGGCGTCAGCGTCTTCGAGATGTCGCCCGCGGCACTGCGGGGGTCGGATCTCGCTCTGGTCGACAGCCCGCCCGCCGCCGGTCGCGACAGCGATCTCCGGCCGCTCGCGGACGACACCCCCGGCCCCGCCGCGACCGCCTGGGAAGACGTCGGGCGCGGCCTCGAGATCGCCGGCCACGACGAACCGACAGGGCCCATCACCAAGCGCCATCCGCCGGAACACTGGCAGGTGGACGACATCGGCGCCGGGGGCGTCCGCCTGTGCCTGGACGCACCGCAGCAGCCTCTGTTGATCGGCGACCTGGTCGGGCTGCGCGCCGTGGACGGCCACCGCTGGACGGTCGGGGTGCTGCGCTGGATTCGCTTCGACGATCAGGTCGGCGAACGCATCAGCATCGGCGTGGAGTTTCTTGCCAATCGCTGCCTCCCCATGCAGATCCAGGATTTTCGCAACGGGGTCGCCGCCGGGGTCCCGCAGCCGGGGCTGTTTGCGCCACAACGAACGGATGCCGACGGGGCCGCCCTGTTCCTGCCGGCCCAGGTCTTCGACCACGAAAAACGGGTGGTCTGCTGGCTGAACGACCGCGCCCGCGTTCTGGAACTGGACAGCGAGCGCACGGGGACTACCCTGTTCACCGAGGTGGGCTGCCGCATGACTGCGCTCGAGGTCGGCAGCCCGACCGCGGAATCCCCCGGCACGGAGGCGGACCCCGGCCTCGCGAATGACAACGGACTGTCCCTCACCACCCGCAACCGCGACGACCAGGCCCCATGAACGAGACCATTCGTACCCTCTTCGTTACCAGTAATCCGAACCGGGCGGAAGAGGTCATCAGCAGCATCCGAACCCGCGGCAGTGCGATCCGCCCGGAGCAGGTTTCGACCACCGACGCCCTCTCCGAGGCGCTGGAGAACCGGCGCTTCGACGTGATCGTACTGATCGAACCCGGCCTGAGCCTGGCCCGCGAGCACGTGGACGAGGCCCAGCATGCCTCCGGCCGGCGGATCCCGGTCGTGATCCTGACCGAACGCCCGGAAGCGGAACGCGTGGACGACTACGAGGCCGGTGCGTACGCGGTGGTGGATCACGAACTGCACGAACTGGCCAGCCTCCTCACCATTCGCGCCGCCGAACAGTTCCAGCTGCGCCAGCGACTGGGTCGCATGGACGCGTCGCTGCAGGAGTCCGAGCGCCGCTGCCAGCTGTTGCTGGACAACTCGCGCGACGCCATCGCCTACGTCCACGAGGGCATGCACATCTACGCCAACGCCTCCTGGCGCGAACGCTTCGGCATCGGCGACCCGGAGGACGTCGATGGCCTGCCGCTGATGGATCTGGTCGCGCCGGAGAGCCGCGACGAACTGAAGGGGCTGCTGCGACGCTTCCAGAACGGCGAGGAGGGCGACCAGACCCATCAGGCCTTCCAGCTGCAGGCCTTCGACGGCACCCCGTTCGAGGCCAACCTGCGCCTCTCCACCGCCAGCGTCGAGGGCGAGGCCTGTACCCAGGTCCTGCTGGATTCGGCCCAGGAGGACCCGGAACTGGCGGAGAAGATCGATTACCTGTCGCAGCGCGATCTGGTCACTGGCCTCTACAACCGCCAGCACTTCACCGGCATGATCGAGACCGCGCAGGGCCAGGCCGCGCAGTCGGAGAAGCCCTTCGCCCTGATCACGCTGGCGGTGGACCGCTTCGCGGAAATTCGCGCCAACGTCGGGATGTCCGCCAGCGACCTGCTGCTGGCCGACATCGGCAAGCTAATCGAGGACCAGTTCCCCGAGCCGGCCATCACCGCGCGCCTGGAGGCCGAGCACTTCGGCATCCTGGTGCCGGATACCCGCCGCAACGAGGTGGAGAGCCGCGTCCACGGTCTGATGGAGGCGGTCACCGGGCGCGTGTTCGAGCTCGGCAACGCCTCCACCAACTGCACCCTGTCCGCCGGCATCGTGATCGCCGACGAGACTGCGGTGGATACCGAGGAGCTACTGTCGCAGGCCGACCGCGCACTGCAGGAAGCGGTGGAAGCCGGCGGCGGGACCCACTGCTTCTTCCGCCCGGCCGAGGGCGAGATGACCCAGGCACAGGCCGACCAGCAATGGCGGCTACGCATCCAGGACGCCCTCGATCACGACCGTCTGGAGCTGCTGTACCAACCGATCGTGAACCTGCACGGGGCCGACCGGGCGCGCTATTCGGTGTTCGTGCGGCTGCGCGATGCCGAGGGTCATATCCACGAACCGGAGGCCTTCCTGCCCAGCGCCGAGCGCACGGAGATGGCCCAGCCCATCGACCGCTGGATCCTGAAGACCGCCCTGGGCGTCCTCGCGGAACAGCTGAAGAAGGACCCCGGTACCCAGTTCTTCCTCAAGCTGACCAATGGCTCGCTCGGCGATCCCTCGGTGGTCAGCTGGCTGCACGACGACCTGCACGCCCTGCGCATCCCCGCCGACAACGTGGTGGTGGAGCTGAAGGAACCCACCGTGGTAACCCACCTGAAGCCGGCGATCCACGTGGCCCGGGGCCTGCAGGAGATGCACGGCCACCTGTGCATCGACGACTTCGGCAACGGCCTGAACCCGTTCCAGTTGCTGCAGCACCTGGAGGCGGACCACATCAAGCTGGACCCGTCGTATGTGAAGAACCTGGCCGAGAGCGAGGAGAATCAGCAGCTGATCCGCGAGCATACCGAGGCCGCGCACGCCAAGGGCAAGCAGGTGATCGTGCCGTATGTCGAGGACGCCAGTGTGCTCGCCGTGCTCTACAGCCTGAACGTCAACCTCGTGCAGGGCTACTTCCTGCAGGCGCCGATGCCGGCCCCCACCTTCGACTTCGCCTCAACCTGAGCCCCGCGCGCCCTCACTCCATTTTTCACCACAGAGCGCACAGAGAACACGGAGAAAAGCGGTCTACAGGAAGACGGGAAGATCGGAAGAGGGATGATGTGGGCGGTTGCGTGGGCACTATCGGTGCCGTGCCACGCGGCGGTCAACGGTCCATCCCTTCACCCAAAAAATCTGTCTGTCTTCCAAACTTCCTGTAAATCGCCCTTGCCCTTGCCCTTGCCCGTTTTTTCTCCGTGGCCTCTGTGCACTCTGTGGTGCAATAAACACGAGTGGTCCCCGGCACGACTATGGCCGGGTTACTTGGACCAGAAGTTCAGGTCCTCGAAGAAGCCCTTCACCCCGTCCACCCAGGACTGCGCCTGCGGACTGTGCTTGGTCCCACCGGCCTGAGTGGATTCCTCGAACTGGCGCAGGAGCTGCTTCTGCTCCTTGGTCAGGTTGATCGGCGTCTCCACCACCACGCGGCAGATCAGGTCGCCGACGGCACCGCCGTGCACCGACTTCACGCCCTTGCCGCTGACCCGGAACTGCTTGCCGGTCTGCGTCTCCGCGGGGACCTTCAGCTTGACCCGGCCGTCCAGCGACGGGACCTCCAGCTCGCCGCCAAGGGCGGCGGTCGCGAACGACACCGGCACCTCGCAGTGCAGGTCCGAGCCCTCGCGCCGGAACAGCTTGTGCGGCTTCACCCGCACCTGCACGTAGAGATCACCCGGCGGACCGCCATTCATGCCGGCCTCGCCCTGGCCGGCCAGACGGATGCGATCGCCCGAGTCCACACCGGCCGGGATCTTCACGTCCAGCGTGTTCTGCTCCTGCACCCGACCCTTGCCGTGGCAGGACTTGCAGGGGCTGGAGACGATCTTGCCGGAGCCCTCGCAGCGCGGGCAGGTCTGCTGCACCGAGAAGAAGCCCTGCTGGATGCGTACCTGCCCGACCCCGTTGCAGGTCGGGCAGGTCTCCGGCGAAGTCCCCGGTTCGGCGCCGGAGCCGTCGCAGGCCTCGCAGGACACCGTGGTCGGGATGCGAATCTTGACCTCGGTGCCGAACACGGCTTCCTCGAGCGTCAGGTCCAGGTTGTACTGCAGGTCGGAGCCCCGGTAGGCGCGCTGACCGCGGCCGCCTCCACCACCCCCGAAGATATCGCCAAAGATATCCTCGAAGATGTCGCTGAAGTTGGAGGCCCCGGCCCCGCCGCCGAAGCCGCCGGCCGAACCGTCCACGCCGGCATGGCCATAGCGGTCGTAGGCCGCACGCTTCTGATCGTCGCTGAGGACGTCGTAGGCGGCGCGCGCCTCCTTGAACTTGGCCTCGGCCTCCTCGTCCCCCGGGTTGCGGTCGGGGTGGTACTTCATTGCCAGGCGGCGAAAGGCCTTCTTGATATCGGCGGCCGAGGCGTCCTTGGCGACGCCCAGCACCTCGTAATAGTCGCGTTGTGACATGGTCATTTCCAGGTAGATCGTTCGCGCGAACGCGGAGTGCCTTCACGCAAACGCCCGGAGGTACCGTGTACCCCGGGCGTGGCGTGTGGTCGAAGTCCGGCGGCGCCAAGGCGCCGCCGGACGGGCATCAGCCCTGCTTCTTCTGGTCGTCGTCGACTTCCTCGAACTCGGCGTCCACGACATCGTCGCCCTGCTGGCCGCTGTCGGCCTGCTCGGCACCGGCCTCGCCCGCGGCGTCCGCGTTCTGGGCATAGGCCTTCTCGGCCAGCTTGCCGGAGGCCTCGGCCAGCTTCTGCGTGGCCTGTTCGATGGCGTCGGCGTCCTCGCCTTCCATCGCGGTCTTGACCTCGGCCACGGCCGACTCGATCGCGGAGCGCTCGTCGTCGGAGACCTGGTCGCCCAGATCCTTCAGCGACTTCTCGGCGGAGTGCACCAGGGCATCGGCCTGGTTGCGTGCCTGGACCAGCTGCTGGAACTTCTTGTCTTCCTCGGCATGCGCCTCGGCGTCCTTGACCATCTGTTCGACTTCCTCGTCGGACAGGCCGGAGGAGGCCTTGATCACGATCTTGTTCTCCTTGCCGGTCGCCTTGTCCTTGGCCGAGACGTTCAGGATGCCGTTGGAGTCGATGTCGAAGGTGACCTCGATCTGCGGCACACCGCGCGGCGCGGCCGGGATGTCCTGCAGGTCGAAGCGACCCAGCGACTTGTTGGCGCTGGCCATGTCGCGCTCGCCCTGCAGCACGTGCACGGTCACCGCGGTCTGGTTGTCCTCGGCGGTGGAGAACACCTGGTTGGCCCGGGTCGGGATGGTGGTGTTCTTCTCGATCAGCTTGGTCATCACACCGCCCATCGTCTCGATCCCGAGCGACAGCGGGGTCACGTCCAGCAGCAGCACATCCTTGACGTCGCCACCCAGCACACCGGCCTGCACCGCGGCGCCGACCGCAACGGCCTCGTCCGGGTTCACGTCCTTGCGCGGCTCCTTGCCGAAGAACTCCTGCACCGCTTCCTGCACCTTGGGCATGCGGGTCTGGCCGCCGACGAGAATCACGTCGTCCACCTCGGAGGCGGACAGGCCGGCGTCCTTCAGCGCGACCTTGCACGGCTCGATGGAGCGCTTGACCAGGTCCTCGACCAGGCTCTCCAGCTTGGCGCGGGTGATCTTCAGCGCCAGGTGCTTCGGCCCGGTGTTGTCGGCCGTGATGTACGGCAGGTTGACCTCGGTCTGCTGGCTGGAGGACAGCTCGATCTTGGCCTTCTCGGCGGCCTCCTTCACGCGCTGCATCGCCAGCGGATCGCCCTTGATGTCGATGCCCTGGTCCTTCTTGAACTCGTCGACCAGGTAGTCGATCAGGCGATTGTCGAAGTCCTCGCCACCCAGGAAGGTGTCGCCGTTGGTCGCCAGCACCTCGAACTGGTGCTCGCCGTCCACCTCGGCGATCTCGATGATCGAGACGTCGAAGGTACCGCCACCCAGGTCATACACGGCGATCTTGCGATCCCCGCGCTGCTTGTCCATGCCGTAGGCCAGCGCGGCCGCGGTCGGCTCGTTGATGATGCGCTTGACCTCGAGCCCGGCGATCTTGCCGGCGTCCTTGGTCGCCTGACGCTGGGAGTCGTTGAAGTAGGCCGGGACGGTGATCACCGCTTCGGTGACCTCCTCCCCGAGGTAGTCCTCGGCGGTCTTCTTCATCTTCTGCAGCACGCGCGCGGAGATCTCCGGCGGGGCCATCTTCTTGCCCTGCACCTCGATCCACGCGTCGCCGTTGTCGGCCTTCACGATGCTGTAGGAGACGAGCTTGATGTCCTTCTGGACCTCGCCTTCGTCGAACTTGCGGCCGATCAGTCGCTTGGCCGCAAACACGGTGTTCTGCGGGTTGGTGACCGCCTGGCGTTTGGCGGACTGGCCGACCAGCACCTCGCCGTCGTCACTGAACGCGACGATGGACGGGGTGGTGCGGGTGCCTTCCGCGTTCTCGATGACCTTGGCCTGGTCGCCTTCCATCACGGCGACGCAGGAGTTGGTGGTCCCGAGGTCGATACCGATGATCTTGCCCATGATTGAAATCTCCTGATGCGAAAAAGTGGCGCTGCAGAGCGTCGTTCTCTGCCAACTTGTACGGAAATCTGGGGGCCCGGGCCGGGTTTTCAAGGGGCGATATCCGAGCCGCCCCCTGATCCGCCCGGGTAGCCGGGTCAGGCGCTTTCGTCGATGTTCGGCGAGGTCGGTGCCTTGGAGACCACCACCATGGCCGGGCGCAGTACGCGGTCCTGCAGCATGTAGCCCTTCTGCATGGTCGCCACCACCGTGTTCGGCGGGTGCTCCGGGTCTTCCTGCATGGACATCGCCTGATGGCGCTCCGGGTCGAAGCGCTGGCCGGTCGGGTCCTCGGCCTGGATGCCGAACTTGTCGAAGACCTTGGTCAGGTTCTTCAGGGTCAGCTCGGCCCCCTCGATGATGCGCTCGACATCCTGGGTCTCGCGGGCCGCCTTCAGCCCCATCTCCAGCGAGTCGCCGACCTCCAGCATCTCGGAGGCGAACTTTTCCATCGCGTATTTGTGCGCGTTCTCCAGCTCGCGCTCGAAGCGCCGGCGCTGGTTCTCCAGTTCCGCCTGCGCGCGCAGGGCCTGGTCACGCCGTTCCTCGGCCAGGGCCTCGAGCTCCTGCAGCCGTGCCTCGGTATCGCCCTCGCCGGGGTGGTCGCCATCGGCCTCGGGGGCCGCCTCGTTCCCGGTCTCGAGCTCTTCCGGTTGTTCCTGGGGTTCCCGCTGTTCCGACATGCTGGCCTCGCGAATCAATGAAAAGTGAAACCGCCCGCCGGGTCGCCAGCCGGCAGGCGGGGTATTCGGGTTGACTACGGGGACTGTGGGGGCATCCGTCCGGGTTTCAAGGGCGGCCCGCTACTTCGGGTCGCCCGGCGGCTGATCGCCCAGGGCCGAGCCGAGCAGACGCGCGGTCACGTCCACGATCGGGATTACCCGGTCGTAGGACATGCGCGTGGGTCCGATGACCCCCAACACGCCGACCACCTCGCCATCCACACTGTAGGGCGCAGTCACCACCGAGCAGTTCTCGAACCAGTCCAGCCCGGACTCGCGGCCGATGAAGATCTGCACGCGGTCGCTGCGAATGCACTGGTCGAGAATCCCGAGGATCTCCTGCTTTTCGTTGAAGGCCTCGAGCAGCTGGCGCAGGCGCTCCATGTCCGCCAGCTCCTCGTAGCCGAGAAGGTGAGTCTGGCCGGCCACGACCACGTCGTCCGGGTCCTCGTCACCGACCGCCTTCTCGCCCAGGTCGATCGCGGCCAGCATCATCGCGTCCAGGTCGTCGCGCACGTCGCGCATCTCGCGCAGAAGCTCGGCTCGCACGGCGTGCAGGCTCTTGCCCGCCAGATGGGCGTTCAGGTAGTTGGCCATGCGCTGCAGCTCGTCCTGGCCGAAGTCGCGCTCCAGCTCCAGCACGCGGTTCTGCACTTCCTTGCCGTCGATGACCAGGATCGCGAGGATGCGTCCCTCGCCCAGGCGCAGAAACTCGATCTGGCTCAGCGCGACGTTGCGATGCCGCGGCAGGCGCACCATCCCGGCCATGCGCGTAACCCGCGACAGCAGGTTGCTGGTGGTATCCATCAGATCCTGGGTACTGGCATTCGGGTCGAAGCCGGACTGGATCGCGCGCACCTCCTCCGGCGAGGGGTTGCGCACCTCCAGCAGGCTGTCCACGAACAGCCGGTAGCCGGCCGGCGTCGGGATGCGCCCGGCCGAGGTGTGCGGCGAATGGATCAGGCCCATGTCCTCGAGATCCGCCATCACGTTGCGTACAGTGGCCGCACTGACACTGAGTCCCGAGGTGCGCGCAAGGGTACGCGAGCCCACCGGCTGGCCATCCCGGATATAGCTCTCGATCAGGGTCCGCAGCAGGGTTCGGGCCCTGGCGTCCAGATTGATCGTTGCGTTGTCCATGGATCGTCAGCGCTCCACTCGGTCGAGTGCCAGGAAACTACAGTCTTCGGTTGCACCCGATTCAGGTCAAGAAACCCCGGGTGCAGTCGCGGTCCCTTTTCCGGATAATGCCGGCATGATGCCAGACTTCAACAAGGTCGGACTGGTCGGCAAGACCAGCGACTCGCGCACCGCACCGCTGGTCGCCACGCTGGTCGGTCTGCTGCAGGAGCGCGGCCGCCAGGTCTTCATGGAACAGGAGATCGACGGCTTCGAGCGTCCGGAGCGGGTCGGGCTCCTGCCGCTGGAGGAGCTGGCCAGCGCGGTCGATCTGCTGATCGTCATCGGCGGCGACGGAACCCTGCTGGCCACCGCCCGCAAGGTCGCCGATGCCGACACGCCGCTGCTGGGGATCAACCTGGGTCGCCTGGGATTTCTCGTGGATGTCTCCCCGGACACCGCCCCGGAGGAACTGGGCGAGGTCCTGGACGGGGCCTTCGAGCGCGAGCCGCGGGCGATGCTGGAGGCCGAGCTGATCCGCGACGGGGTCACCATCCACCACGGGATCGCGCTGAACGACGTCGTGGTCCATGTACTGAGCGTGGTGCGCATCATCGAGTTCGACACCGCGATCGACGGCATGGACGTCGGCCGGCTGCGCGCCGATGGCCTGGTGGTGGCCACGCCCACGGGTTCCACCGCCTACGCCCTGTCCGCCGGCGGGCCGATCCTGACCCCGCAGCTGGACGCGATGGTCATGGTCCCGGTCTGCCCGCACAGCCTGAACCACCGCCCGCTGGTGGTCAGCGGCCGCTCCACGGTGGAGATCCGCCTGTCCAGTGGCAGCCGTTCCCCGGCCCAGGTCGCGCTGGATGGCCAGGAGAACGTGGACTTCGCCCCGGGCGACCTGCTCCGCATCCACCGTCGCGAACAGGCCCTGACCCTGATCCATCCCCGCGAACACCACTTCCTGCGCGTGCTGCGAACCAAGCTGCGCTGGGGCGAGCAGCCCTGATCCCGCCATGCTGCGACTGATCAGCATCCGCGACTTCGCGATCATCGACCAGCTGGAACTGGAGCTGGACACGGGCCTGAGCGCCCTGACCGGCGAGACCGGGGCCGGCAAGTCCATCCTGATCGACGTGATCGGCCAGCTGCTGGGCGACCGCGCCGACGCCGGCATGGTGCGCGAGGGGGCCGAACAGGCCGACCTGTCCGCGGAGTTCGCCCTGACCGACACGAGCCCGGCTGGCACGTGGCTGGCGGAACAGGACCTCGCGGACCCCGACGACGACGCGGTGCTGCTGCGGCGGGTCCTGACCCGTCAGGGCAAGAGCCGTGCCTGGATCAACGGCCGACCGGTCGCGGTCGGCCAGCTGCGCACATTGGGCGAGTGGCTGGTGGACATCCACGGCCAGCACGCCCATCAGCAGCTATTGCAGCGCGACACCCAGCGCCTCTGGCTGGACGGCTTCCTCGAAGGCGACCGGGTCTCCCACGTGCGCGAGGCCCACACGGCCTGGCGCGAGGCCGCCCGCGCGCTGGAGCAGGCCCGCGAGAGCCAGGCCGACACCTCCGACCGCCTCGACCTGCTGCGTTTCCAGACCACCGAGCTGGCCGAACTGGCCCCGGTCCAGGACGAATACCCGCAACTGCTGGCCGAGCAGAACCAGCTCGCCCACGGCACCGAGGTGCTGAGCGCGCTGCAGACCGCCAGCCAGCAGATCGAGGACGACGCCGGCGTCGATGCCCAGATCGGCCATGTGCTGCACGCGCTGCAAGACGCCGCGCAGCACGACGAACGGGTGAACCCGACGCTGGAGCTGCTGGAGTCCGCGCGCATCCAGATCACTGAGGCCGGCGACACCCTGCGTCGGCTGGCCGACGGCATCGAACTGGACCCGGAACGCCTGGCCGAGCTGGACCAGCGCGTCGGCGAGTACCTGCGCCTGGCGCGCAAGCACCGGGTCGATCCCGAGGCCCTCCCGGGCCTGCACGACGAACTGCAGACCGAGCGGGACGCCCTGGAGAACGGCGACCAGACCCTCGAGGCCCTGGAGGTGCGCGAACAGGAGACCCGTACCGCCTTCGACTCGGCTGCCAAGGCGCTGAGCAAGGCCCGCCAGCAGACCGCCAAACGCATCGGCCAGGCGGTCACCGACACCATGCAGGAGCTGGGCATGGCCGGCGGCCACTTCGAGATCGCGATCGAGCCCGCCGACAAACCGCAGGCGCACGGCGTGGATCACATCGAGTTCCGCGTCGCCGCGAACCCCGGCTCCGCCCCGCAGCCGATGGCGAAGGTTGCCTCCGGCGGCGAGCTCTCGCGTATCGGGCTCGCGCTACAGGTGCTGGCCAGCCAGCAGCAGACCGTACCCACGCTGATCTTCGACGAGGTCGACAGCGGCATCAGCGGCGCGGTCGCCGAGGTCGTCGGGCGCAAGCTGCGCACCCTGGGCGAGCGCCATCAGGTCCTGTGCGTGACCCATCTGGCCCAGGTCGCCGCCCAGGCCCACCAGCAGCTGGAGGTGCAGAAATCGCACGGCAAGGACGGCACCCGCACTGCCATCCAGCCGCTGGACGACGAGCGCCGCGTCGAGGCCCTGGCCCGCCTGATCGGCGGCACCCAGCTCACCGAGACCACCCGCACCCACGCCCGCGAACTCCTGTCCTCCGCCGGTTAGTCCAGCACGAAGGCCACAAAGGACAACACGCAGGATGCGATGAGCGCAGCGGATCGTGGAGCGGGCGCTACAGGATCACCACCGCTGAACCATGCGGTTCAGGACCGCGCCGGCCAGATGCCGTCCGCCAGATGGCGCGCACCGGGTGGCAGACGCGGCATCCAGTAGACCCAGAGGGCCGTGGGACCATCCTCGGTCCAGACGGGCACCAGGGCCCGGCGATACTCCCCGCGGCCGTCCGGGCGCACACCCTCCAGGGCGTCGACGCGCGGCAGGGCCCGCGGCGGATCGGGCAGGCGAATCCACTCGCCGTGCACAAGCTCCTGCGCCGCATCCGGGGCTGATGGCGCGAGCCCCCGGAAGCGGCG
The DNA here is from genome assembly GCF_000377285.1 of Thioalkalivibrio sp. ALE25. NCBI lineage: Bacteria > Pseudomonadati > Pseudomonadota > Gammaproteobacteria > Chromatiales > Ectothiorhodospiraceae > Thioalkalivibrio > Thioalkalivibrio sp. ALE25. The sequence continues at coordinate 35,924 of NZ_KB897926.1, forward strand.
CTGACGCCCCGCGTCACGGGCCGGGTCCTGCCCGGCTTTCAGCAGAATGCTGTCGGCGGCAATCTGCACGGCGGGGTAGCCCACGGGTAAGTCATATAGCGACCCGACAATGGTCGCGGTGCGAATCCGGAGGGCGCTGGAGCAGAACGCCCGGTGGTTGGCGAAGCCCCGCTTCAGCGTCCCGTACACGAACAGGTCGACGAATCCCGCCATACCGATGGCTACTCCTGCGGGAAACGCACCACCGGGCGCCACAGGCGCGCGGACTCCGGCACCTGGCCGGGCCAGTCGACCACGTAGTCGATCAGGGGGAGGTCGGGGGCATCACACTCGCGGATGACCCGGCCGGCCACCGAGACGCGGGCGCGCTTGACCGTCTCCGGATCGCCCGTCAGCAGAGGGTGCCAGGTCGGCAGCGGGTGGCCCTCGAAACGCAGGCGATAGGCACAGGTGGGCGGCAACCAGTGATAGTGGGGCAGGTCCTTTCGGGTCAGCTGGATGCAGTCCGGCACGAAGTCCCGGCGGTTGGCGTAGTCCGAGCAGAAACCGGTCTCGCAGTCGAGCAGGTCGCAGGCCAGCCAGGTAAAGGCCAGCTCGCCCGAGTCCTCGTCTTCCAGCTTGTGCAGGCAGCAGCGCCCGCAGCCGTCGCACAGGGCCTCCCACTCTTCGTGGCTCAGGGTCTCGAGCGGGCGCTCCCAGAACGGGCGGGCATCCGGCGCGGCCGATTCACTCATGATCCCCGTAGTCCTCGCCCAGGCGGCGGCGCCCTTCGTCGCGCAGGCGTTCCACGGTCTGTCCCCAGCGCTCCTGGGTCACGTAGTGCATCAGCACACGCCCGCGGCGCGGGACCAGAATGGCCAGCCCGTCCTCGGGGTAGAGCCAGTAGCTGTGATCGGAGTCCATGCGCAGGCGCTCGCGCGGCTCGCCAAAACGCTGGGTAATCAGGTCCTCGGTCCAGTGGGCGCGCGGGATGTAGCTCATCTCGACGATCGGGACGTTGCCCAGCGATGTCAGGGCGTCGTCGCTCAGTCCGTAGCGCCGGGCCCCGCTGGGCATGGGCCGCTCGGACGTCGTCTCGGCCTCGATCCGGTCCAGCGCCGCCTCATCCAAATCCGGGCGCAGGATCAGGTTGGCCTCGAACGGGGGGATGCGCGCGTTCACGTAGTAGGCCTCCACCGAACGCGAACCGTCGGCATCCACGAACAGGCGGATGTCCGGCACCGGCAGGCGGCCCATCAGGTCGGCCATGGTGGTCTCGCCCAGCACGATGCCCAGCACCCGCGTGCGCTGGCGATCCCCTACCTCGATCTGCCACGGAAGGTCGGAGAACTGCTGACTGCGCATGCCACCCGGGTTGGAGTAGACCCACATGGCCAGCGCCAGGATGACTCCCATCGCCACCAGCCCGATGATCCAGCGTACATGCATCGCGCAATTCCCCTTGAAGACACAAAGCCCGGCCGTGGCGGGCGCGCCATGCCGCCTCGTATAATGCGACGCTCGCCCGACCACCGGATACCAGCCCGCCATGTTCGCACGTTTGTCTGCCTGGATCACCGCCCGCTCCGTCCCCGGCGACAGCGGCGGGCGCATCCTGATCCTCGCCCCGCGGGCCACCCTCGAGACGGCCGCCGACTGGCTCGCGGAGCTGGCCGACGCCGTCGGGCCGATCACGCTGGGGGTCACCGACTGCGGCCATGACCGCGAGGCGGCCGGCTTGATGGATGCCACCCCGGCGCTGGCGATGCGCCCGGACCTGGCGGCCCCGCGTCTGGCGCGGCTGCGGCCGCGCGCCGTCGTGGTCATCGGGCCCCTGCGGGCCGGCGAGCACGACCTGGGCCCCGCACTGGCCTCGCTCCATGCACCGCGCATCTGGGTGAATGCCGAGGGCGACACCGGGGGCGTCGAGTGGGATGCCGTGTTCGCGGCGCGCGAAGACGCCCCGGCCCCCGGGATCGCCGAAGTGATCGGCGACCCGATCGCCGGGGCGGTGGAACTGCCGGCCCCGCCGTCCGACTCCAGCGCATTCTGCGAACGCTTTCGCGAATACCACGAAAAGGGCCATCCGATCCTGCTGGCACCCAACACCGGCCCGGGCGAGGAGGCCTTCGCGTTTGCCGTGCTGTTCGCGGTTCTGCGCAAGAGCGCGGCCATCCTGCTACTGGCCCCCGCGGACCCGGCTCGTCACGAGCCGGTCTATCGCGACGCCATCAAGTACTCGCTGCCGATCATCCGCCACAACCGCTTTATGACCTCCTTCGTGCCGCGCAAGAACCGGGTCTACTACATCGAGGATCCGGAGACGCTGCACGCCGCCTACACCTGCGCCCAGGTGACCCTGCCGGGCGGCACCCTGGCCGCCAGCGAGACCCCGCCCGACCTGGGCCTGCCGCTGGCCTGTGGCAGCGCGGTCATCTGCGGCCCGGCGGAGCATGAACGCCACCCGGATGCCGCCACGCGACTGCGTATCGCCGCCGAGCACACCGGCCTCGTCGCTCGCGGCGAGGACCCCGAGCAGGTGGCCGACGAGGTGCTCGCGCGCCTCGCGGAGGGGATCGACCCGGCGGCACGGCGCGCACGCCTCGCTGAATGGCAGTCCCGCCAGTCCGGCGCACGCGCCGCGGTGCACGCCCGCCTGCAGGCCCTGCTCGGGCCCGCCTGACCCGGCGCGGAGCCGCCGGGCGGTGAAATGCAACTAACTGATCTATAATCGGGTCAACGAGTTACAGGATTGCCGGACAGGTTCACGCACATGATCGACGCCAGCCACTCCCTCGCGGGCATCCAGAAGGGCATGACCAGCATGCGCCAGCAGGCCCACACGGTGGCCACCGAGAACGCGGGCAGTCGCGAGAGTATGGGTGCCCAGGTGGGCATGATCGCCAGCCAGAATCAGGTCGAGGCCTCGGTGAAGACCCTGCAGGCCGAGGACCGGATGATCGGCTCGTTGCTGGACGTACGCGCCTGAATCCGGGCAACGCCTGAGAACACGCCTTACCAGGAGGCTCGCCGAGTTACGCGATGGAAGTCCCGGTCACCAACCCGTCTGCTGCGGTACCGGTCGGCACACGCCCGACCGGCAGCGACCGGCTGGGCCTGGGGCAGCTCTCCACCCCGGCCGATTTCGATCGCCCGCTGAACGACCCCGAGGCCGGCGAGGCCCGCCGCCCGATCGAGGATCGCGCGGAACAGGACGAGAACCGCCGCGGCGATGCCGAACAGGACCAGGGCCTGGCCTTCCCCCCGCGCTCGGAACAGGAGATGGCCTCGCGGGCCCGGGTCGCGGCCCAGATCGAGGCCTTCCGCAGCAGCGGCAATGACGCCGAAGGGGCCGCGGCGCCGGATGGTGGCGTGCTGGGCGGCGTCGGTGTCGAGGCCCTGCGCCGCCGCGTGGAACTCGCGGTCAGCCTGGCCGGGCCGGCCGAGGAGCCACGCCGCGAACTGAACGTGGTGGTCTAGCCCTCCGCGGAGCGCACGAAGAAGGTCCACAGCGCTTCACAGGAAGGCCCGGAAGATCGGAAGAAGCGCGTTGGGGTCACGACGCATTGCCCTCAGTCCCTGGCAATGCCCTCGGTCCCTGCGTGACACGCCACCCCACGCTCTCGTCATCCCGAACACCCAACAGCCGTCATCGCGAGGTGCGCAGCACCGTGGCGATCGGCTCGCGAGATCCCGGCGCTTCCTTCAGGTTGCACCCCTGACAGGCGGCCGTGCCGGCTACTGCAGGCGCGGCGCTGCCTTGGCCTGTGCCTGGTTCTGCAGCCACTCCTGGGCGCGTTCGCCCGCGTGCAGGCGCTCGTCGGGGCTCAGCTCGCGCGCCACGCGCTCGCGGTAACGCGCCGCGCTCGCGATCCCCATCTCCGCCGCGATCGCATACCACTTGAACGCCGACACATCGGAGCGTTCCACGCCCTCGCCCATCGCGAACAGCCGCGCGAGATTGGCGGCACCGCGCCCCTCGCCGGCCTCGGCCGCCAGCAGATACCACTGGGCCGCCTGTTCCGCATCCTGCGGCAGGCCCCGGCCCTCGTCGAACTTGAGCCCCAGGTTGAACATCGCCTGGGCGTTCCCGCGCTCCGCGGCAATATGGAACCAGCGGGCCGCCTCGTTGGGGTTCGCCTCCAGGCCGTCCCCCTGCTCGAACAGGACGGCCAGGTTGAAGGCGGCATCCGGGAACCCGGCCTCGGCCGAACGCTGATACCACTGCGCGGCCTCGAGGGGATCCCGCGGCAGGTGCTGCCCCTCATCCAGCAGGACCCCCAGGTTGAAGGCGCACTGCGGGTCCCCGGCCTCGGCCCCCTGCCGCCAGAGGGTCATCGCGACGGCGTGTTCGCCGCGGGCCCAGGCATTGCGAGCCTGCTCCAGGAGAGATTCTTGCGAAGAGGATTGCGCCATCACTGCCGTCCGGAATTGCCTTTGTCTCACTCTAGCGACCCCGCGAAGGGCCGTCGACAAACCGCACGAGGATGCGTGACAGAAACCACGCCCCGGGCGAAACGCAAAGCTGTGATGAATTTCCCGAAACACCGGAGGGGGCTCAAGGGTCGAGAGGTGAGAACGCAGTTGCGCGTTTACATCCACATCAATGGACAGGAGTTTCCATGAAGCATTCAACCAGGATCCTGGCCGCCGCGGCCATCGCACCCTTTGTACTTCTGATGGGCTGCTCCGACGGCGACATGGGCATGGACGAGTTCGAGGAACAACAGATGCAGGAACAGCCCGAGGGCGGTGAAGGCGGCATGCAGAGCGCCCCGCCACCCGAAGGGAGCATGCAGGAGCCGCCGCAGGAGGGCGAGATGCAGCAACCCCCGTCCGATGGCGGCATGGAACCGGAGGGTGACGGCAACTTCTGACCCCCGGACGCCCTGCAGGGGCGTCCAATCCGGATGAAGCAAAAAAGCCCCGGCACGCCGCGCGTGCCGGGGCTTCTTGTTTCGGCTCAGCCGGGATCAGTCGCTGAAGGTATCCTCCATCTCGTCCCCGGCATCCTCCATCGCGTCGCCAGCATCGTCCATGGCGTCATCGATGTTCTCACCGGCCTCTTCCGCCGGGCCCTGATTGTCACACCCCGCGAGGGTCGCGCTGCCCAGCGCCATCATCAGGGCAAGCATCAGAATCGTCAGTCGTGATTTCCACATGGTGTTCTCCTTTACCGTTGCAGTCCGTTCCGGATCATTCCCTACGCACGAGCGGGTCACCCGCCGCCGGGGCACTCGGCATTAAGGCCCGACTGAACTCCGTTGGTTCGATTCGTTCGGGCCCTGGGCCTGCAAACTGTGATGCACACCCACGGAAACCGATCCATAAAAAAGGCCGCGGACAAGGCCGCGGCCAATCGGAGGCACATGCAAACCCCGTTCGGGGGTCTCAGAAGCGGTGCTTCAGGCCCACCGAGAAGGTGCGCGGTTCGTTGGGCCGGGCCCCGTCCGGATACCGCGAGATGATGCTCTGCTCGTCCAGCACATTGGTGGCGCGCACGAACAAGTCAGTGTCCTTACCCAACGGATAGCGGCTTACCAGGTCCAGCGTGGTCAGCGACTCGGTGCGATTGAAGCCGCCCGACGCACGATTGCAGCCATCACTGCTGCAAGTCTCGTCGATGTACTTCAGGATGGCGTAGTTGTTCCAGCCACTGCCATGCTCGAGCCCCGCGCGCAGACTGAACTGGTGACGCGGGATCGCCTGCAGGCGGTCTCCCTTCTGCACACCGGAAACCGCGTTGTCCGCGCTGTATTCGGCGCTGGTGTAGGTATAGCTAGCCTCCAGCGGGGCCCGGAAGCTGCCGAGATCCATGCTTGTGGACGTACGCAGTTCCAGACCGGAAATCACCGCCTCGCCGGTGGTGAAGGTCCCGGAGGTGGATCCGTCCGAGCAGGGCGTGGCGATCGAGCAGTTCTGCACGAAGTCGGAGAAATCGCTGTAGAAGCCGATGGCCTCGACGAAGGCGTTATCACCCTGATAACGGGCACCCAGTTCCCAGTTGGTGCTGGTTTCCGGATCCTGTTCCTCGGTCGCACCGCCGCCCAGGGGGGCAAATCCCCGGTGTACGCCGGCAAGGACCTGCCAGCGATCCGTCACGTCATAGGTAAGCGAGGCCCCGGGCAACCAGATGCTGCTCGAATTGGAACGCCGGGAGTCCACAACCGTGCGCTGCGCGTCGCCGTATTGAGTACGCGAGGTCTCGACGTCCTCGTAGCGCAGCAGGAGGTTGGCGGTCAGCCGATCGTTCACGTACCACTCGTCGGCCACCCAGAAACTCCAGGCCTTGGCATCCTCGAACCGGTTGTTGCTGCCCGTCGGCTGGATCGTATCCTGGTAGACCAGCGAGCCGTTCACCTGGTCATAGATATCATCCGGCTGGAACCGATCCATCTCGTCCTGATGATAGCGAGCACCCGCGCGCAGCCAGTGGTCCCCGAAGTCCATGCTCAACTCGGTCTGGACACCCTCGGAGACATACTCGCGGTTGTTGTTGCGATACGTCAGGTCCGCAACATCCTCCTCGCCCCGGAGGATCCGCTGCGCGGTGGCATCCCCCTGGTTGGCGTCGTCGATAAACGCACTGCCGCCACCAAGTTTGAACCAGTTACGCGCGAATTCGTTGCGGTACAGGGTGGTGGTCATGCGTACGCGATCCGACCAGTCGATGTCGTGCGTCAGGCTCAGCCCGAGGTGATCGTTATTCATCTGGTCGATCTCGGAAAGGCCGTATCGCCGGTTGGGGTCCCGCGCGAAATCCTCGTCGGTCAGACCGAGGTAGGTCTCGTTCGAGGTCTCCTCCGAATACTGGATCTTGGTCTCGATGCTCTGGCGCTCACCCTCCCAGCGCAGCTTGCCGACATAGTCCTGGATGTCGTACCCGGTATCCCGGTCGCTGCGATCGATGTCCTTGAAACCGGCCCCGTCCCGCTGGACCGTCTCGATCATGTAGCTCCAGTCGCCGGAACGGTCGCCAAACATGGCATGCACATCGGTGCCGCCGCGATCGTTCACCACCGCCTCGATGGACCCTTCACGTTCGCGGGGGAGTGGCGTGGACACCAGGTTGATCACCCCCCCGGTCGTCTGGGGGCCATGGCGCAGCAATGGCGCTCCCTTCAGTACCTCGATCTCGTGGATCCGCTTGGCGGTCGGGAAATAGTAGGCCGCCGGGTTGGAATACGGGGCCGGGGCGATCAATACGTTGTCCTCCATCAGCGTCACCTTGCTGCTGCGCCCCGGCGGCGCCGCCCGGATACCGATGTTCGGCCGCAGGCCCGCGCCATCCTCCTCCCGCACATAGACACCGGGCACCGTCTTGAGCGCCTGATGGATATCGGTGGTCCCTTCGGTTTCCAGTTGGTCACGCCCGACAACGGCCGCTGAACCGGGCAGCCGCTGCGTCGCGGTCACATCCCCGAGAATCTGGACCGGTGCAAGCCGGGCCTCGGGTTCGGGGGCTGTCGCCGGGTCGGCTTCCTGGGCATGGAGCGCGGGAATGCCCGCGACCCCGGCGATCGCGAGCACGATCGCCCGCCGTTTCCAGGCGCCGTGGATGGGCGAACGCGTTGCTCGCGGTTCGGTTCGGTGGGTCGGCTGGTGGTTTCGAGCCATGGTGGTCTCCCTTGAATAGCCAGTATCAATACCGCCCGGACGTCGAGACGCCGCGGATCGGTGACGGATTGGAGGCTGGCTGAGGGAGGGGCTCCCCTGGCTGGCAGGTGTCACGGTACGGACCGTGACGGGTGTTTCGTGTGGTTCTACTTGGTCAGGATCAGCTTGTCGTTCGCGGTGCGGCGCAAGGTGTACCACTCGCCACGGTGGCAGATGCGGATCTGCCGCGCGGGTCCCAGCAACTGTTCGCTGGCGATCTCGCGCGGGCCCGTCTGCTCGCGGGCGGCGGGCTTGACCGATTCAGAAGAGCCGGAATTCATCGTTCCCCCTCCGGTTCGGAGACGAAGGCCATGCGGCCCACCCCGGACTGGCGCACCTCGGCCATCACCCGGGCCAGCCGCTCGTAGCGGGTGTCGCGGTCCGCGCGCAGGTAGATCGCGACGTCCGGTTGTGTCTCGAGCACATCGCGCAGGCGCGTCGGGAGCTGCTCCAGCGCAATCGGCTCGTTGTTCCAGTAGAGATCGCCACCCCCGTCCAGCGCCAGGGTGACGCTTTCGGGCAGTTCATCCACCGGCTCGCTGGTGGCCTGGGGAAGATCCAGATCCACCGAGTGTGTGATCACCGGCGCGGTGATGATGAAGATCACCAGCAGCACCAGCATCACATCCACCAGCGGGATCACGTTCATGTCCGACATCGGCTCGTTGGAATCACCCATGCGTCCGAAGGCCATCGCTCATACCCCCTGATGCAGGCCGTCGTCCGGCAGCGCATGCGGATCGGTACGGCGGTCGCGGGCCTGGCGTGCATTGCCCGGCATCAGGTCGGAGTGCATCAGCAGGGCATGCACATCATGCGCGAAGGCCTCGAAATCCTGGTGCAGCAGACGCTGGGAACGATTGAAGATATTGAAGAATGCGACCGCCGGAATGGCCGCGGCCAGACCGGCGGCCGTCGCCACCAGGGCCTCACCGAGCGGCCCGGCGACCAGGTCCATGGATACCGACGACTCCTGCGAGATGTCGATCAGCGCGCCGTGGATCCCCCAGACCGTACCCAGAAGCCCGACGAACGGTGCCAGCGCCCCGACCGAGGCGAACACGATGTTGCCGGCCTGCATGCGCAACAGCTGGCGGTCCATCGCCTGGCGGATTCGGCGCACCACGTGGTCGTCCAGACGCTGCTCGGCCTTGTCCGAGCCATCCCGCACACCGCGATAGTCGTCGAACGCCGCGAACGCCTCCTGGCCGATCGCCGCCAGCGGACCGCGCTGATCACGGATCGCATCGTGAAAGGCCGGCGCCGTCTGGCTCGCATCGAAGGCCTCCAGCGTCGCGCGGTTGTCGCGGCGCACACCGAACAGCGTGAACAGCTTGCTCGCGGCAATCGCCCAGGTCGCCACCGACATCACCAGCAGGACCAGGAAGACCGCGATCAGCACCGGGTCGCCATGGCGAAACACGTAGAAAACATCGAACTCGTTCATGCAGTCATCCTCGACGGCGCCCCTGCGGCGGGGCTCACGCGTTTATCGAATCGAAAATTCCATTGGCACCAGGACCACGCCCTCCACCGCGCGGCCGCCACGGCGCGCCGGCTCGAACTCCCAGTGCTCGATCGCTGCCTGAGCGGCCTCGTCCAGACGCCGGTGGCCACTGCTCTCCTCCACCGACCAGTCCAGCGGCTGCCCCTGCGCGGAAACCCGGACCCGCAGGAGCACGGTCCCCTCCTCGCCACGACGCAGCGAGATCCGCGGATAGTCGGGCGGCGGATTGCTCAGGTAATCCGCCCCGAAACCCGGCTCCTCGAAGGGCTCGTCCTCCTGCCCCGCCGGCCCACTGGCGGTCGCGCCCGTCTCCGCCTCCTCGACCCGCTCCGGGGTGAATCCGGCCGGCTCTGGTTCCGGCTCTGG
>NZ_KB897926.1:45646-75646 GCF_000377285.1 Thioalkalivibrio sp. ALE25
GGTTCCGGTTCCGGTTCCGGTTCCGGTTCCGGTTCGTCCAGTGTCTCCGCAACGGCCTCGGGTTCAATCGCCGGCTCGCCCGGCAGGACGCTATCCAGATCGACCCAGTGGGCCTCCATGCCACCGCCCCGGGTGCCTATGGATTCCGGCTCGGCATCGCGCATGACCCAAAGCGAACCCAGCACTCCGGCATGCAGCGCGAAGCTGGCGGCCACCCCCAGCGCCAGCGTTCGCCGGCGTCCGGGGGGAGTTGTGTTCGTACGTTTGGCCATCATCGAGCACGCTCGCTGCAAGGACTGGACACCTTCAGCCGGGTCCGGTGATCGTGGCGGGCGCGGAGGATGATCCGGTCGCCGTTGCCATCAACGGAGGGCACCCTATACGGAATGAGAATGGTTTGCAATATCACTATCGGAAATGAAGCCCCGAGCACGGCACATCGGGCGGGCCCGGAACGAAAAAACCCGCCCCGGCGGCACCGGAGCGGGTCGGACTGGCGAGCCTTCACGCCTCGTGGTCAGGCCAGCGTGGCGCCGGCCCGGCACGCTCAGTGCTGGTGACCGCCCTCGCCATGGGCGTGGCCGTGCTCCAGCTCTTCGGCGGAGGCCTCGCGGACCTCGACGATCTCGACGTCGAAGTTCAGGGTCTCGCCGGCCAGCGGGTGGTTCCCGTCGACCGTGGCGGTATCGCCCTCGACCTTGGTCACGGTGACGGTCAGCGGGCCATTTTCGGTCTGCGCCTGGAATTGCATGCCCGGCTCGACGGATTCGACGCCCTGGAACGCATCCATCGGGATCTCCTGGACCATGGCATCGATCTTCTCGCCATAGCCTTCTGCCGGGGAGACCTTGGCCTGGACCTTGTCACCGGCGGCCTTGCCTTCCAGCTCCTTCTCCAGGCCCGGGACGATCTGGCCGTTCCCGTGCAGGTAGGCCAGCGGCTCGCGGCCTTCGGAGCTGTCGATCTTCTCGCCAGCGTCGTTGGTCAGGGTGTAGTGGATGGCCACCACGGCGTTCTGCGCGACTTGCATGGGCTTTGCCCTCTTAATACATGAACTTGTAAGGGTAACGCGGAACACGGCCGCGCGTCAGGTCCACCCGCCGGCGATACGGTTTCCGGCGGGTGGCCAATCGGGTCAGGCGGCCTTCTGCAACAGGAGGCGATTGAGCCGCGCGACGAACCCGGTCGGGTCCTCCAGTTGCCCGCCTTCGGCCAGCAGGGACTGCTCGAACAGCAGCGAGGCGAGGTCGTTGAAGTCGTCTCCTTCGGCGGCCTTCAGACGCTCGACCAGGGGGTGCCCCGGGTTGACCTCCAGTACCGGCTTGCCGGAGAAGGTCTCCTGGCCGGCCTGCTTGAGCAGTTCCTGCAGGTACAGCGCCATCTCGTGCTCGCCGAGCACGATGCAGGCCGGAGACTCCACCAGCCGCCGCGAGGCGCGCACACTGTCGACCCGATCGCCCAGCGCCTGCTGCAGGCGTTCGGGCAGATCGCCCAGATCGTCGTCGCCCGCCGGCTCGTCGCTACCACTCTTCGGGTCTGCCTCCTCGCCGATGATCTTGTCGAGGTCCAGGTCGCCCTTGGCAACATTCTTGATCGCCTTGCCATCGAACTCGCGCAGGTGCGACAGCAGCCATTCGTCGACCCGGTCGGACAGCAGCAGCACCTCGATCCCGTGCTTGCGGAACACCTCCAGATGCGGGCTGTTGCGCGCGGCGGAGGCATTATCGGCGGTGATCACGTAGATCGCCTCCTGACCGTCCTTCATGCGCTCGATGTAGTCCGCCAGCGCCACGTTCTGGGTGTCGTCACTATTGTGCGTGCTGGCAAAGCGCAGCAGCTTCGCGATGGTCTCCTGATTGGCGAAGTCCTCGCCGGGGCCTTCCTTCAGCACCCGCCCGAAGTTCTTCCAGATCTCGGCGTATTTCTCGGGTTCGTTGTCGGCGATGGACTGCAGAAGCCCGAGGATCTTCTTCACCGAGCCGGAGCGGATCGAGTCGACCAGGCGGTTGTCCTGCAGGATCTCGCGCGAGACGTTCAGCGGCAGGTCGGCCGAGTCCACGACGCCGCGCACGAAGCGCAGGTAGTTGGGCAGCAGCTTTTCCGCGTCGTCCATGATGAACACGCGCTTTACGTAGAGCTTGACCCCGTGACGGGCATCGCGGTCCCACAGGTCAAACGGGGCCCGCTTCGGGATGTAGAACAGCGTCGTGTACTCCTGGCGCCCCTCGACGTGGTTATGCGTCCAGGCAATGGGGTCCTCGAAGTCGTGCGCGACGTGCTTGTAGAACTCCTGGTACTCCTCGTCGCTGATCTCGTTCTTCGAACGGGTCCACAGCGCGCTGGCGCGGTTGACCGTCTCCCATTCGTCGGTCGGGTTGCCCTCGTCATCCGACTTGCGCATGCGGATCGGGAACGCCACATGGTCCGAATACCGCCCGATGATGTGGCGCAGGCGCATGGGCTCGAGGAATTCGTCGGCGTCTTCCTTCAGCGTCAACGTAATCTCGGTGCCACCCTCGGTGCGCTCGCAGGCAGTGATGGTGTATTCGCCGTCGCCCCGTGACTCCCAGCGGGTACCCGCATCCGGCTCACTGCCGGCTCGGCGGGTCTCCAGGCGCACCTCATCGGCCACGATGAACGAGGAATAGAAGCCCACCCCGAACTGGCCGATCAACTGCGAGTCCTTTTTCTGGTCCCCGGTCAGCTTCTCGAGAAACGCCTTGGTGCCGGAACGCGCAATAGTCCCGATATGCTCGACCACCTCGTCCCGGGACATGCCGATGCCGTTATCGCGCACCGTCACCGTGCGCGCCTCCGGATCCACCTCGACGTCGATCGCCAGCTCCGCCGGCTGCGGAATCGCCTCCGGCTGGGCCAGGGCCTCGAAGCGCAGCTTGTCACAGGCATCGGCGCCATTGGAGATCAGCTCGCGCAGGAAGATCTCGCGATTGGAGTACAGCGAGTGGATCATCAGCTGCAGGAGCTGACTGACCTCGGTCTCGAAGCGGCGGGTCTCGGGTTGCGGTGCGGTCTGGGTTTCACTCATGGCCTGCTCGTCCCTTGATTGGTCTCGACACGTCGCAAGGTTGGGTCGCCCGTGCCGTTTTCAAGGACAGCTGCCTGGTAGAGCCCACCGGCACCCTCCGGATCCAGGACCTGCCACACCGGCGCCAGCAGCTCGGGGAGATGCGCCTCCAGTTGCCACGGGGGCCGCAGCACCAGCATCCCGGAACCCGCCAGCCCCATGTGGCGTTCGGGGTCGGGTGCGATGCGCAGCTCGCTGGCCAGCCACGGATCCTCCAGTTCGGCTCTCAAGTGCTCGCGCATCGCGTGATCCGGCCGGCCCGCGAGGATCGGATACCAGATCAGGATGATCCCCGTGTTCCAGCGCCGGCGGATCGTCGTCACCATCTCGGCCACTTCGCGATACTCGGCCCTGCGCTCGTAGGAGGGATCCAGCAAGGCCAGGCCACGGCGCGGCTCCGGGGGAAACAAGGCCCGCGCGGCCTCGCGCGCGTCGCGTTTGTGCACGTGACAGCGCGGATCCCCCGCCAACCGCGCCCGCAGACGTCCGTATGCCTCGGGATGCAGCTCGCAGGCGATCAGTTGATCGCGTTCGCGCAGCCGCGCCTGGATCAGCAAAGGGGATCCCGGGTACTCCGTCAGACGCGGGGGCCGGGGCTGCATAGACCGCAGCGTGCCGAGAAACTCCCGCACGCCCGAGGGCAAGGGCTGTTCCGTCGCCCACAGGCGGGCGATACCGGCCGCGGCCTCGTCGGTCTTGCGCGCCCGCGCACCGGTCAGGTCGTACCCGCCGGCACCCCCGTGCAGGTCCAGTGCCACGAAGGGCTTGTCGCGACCGCGCAGGGATTCCAGAACCTGCCAGAGGACCAGGTGCTTGTGCACATCGGCGAAATTGCCGGCGTGATAGTCGTGTTGGTAGCTGAGCATGCGTCCCTCAAACAAAAAGCCACCGCGAGCGTACCCGCGGTGGCTCAAGAAGGGCAGCCGATAGCGACCGCCCTCGACCGTGTGACCGGTTTACTGGTTGACCGGAGACTCCGGGTCCAGCAGATACGCCATCACGTGCGCGATCTGCTCTTCGGTCAGGAAGTTGTTGTGGCCAAAGCGCGGCATCTTGGTGCACGGGAAGTACTGGTGGGGGTTGGACACCACCTGATGCACGTAATTCACGACCGAGCTGTCGGTTCCACGGGTGGCCCCGTAACCCGCCAGGCTTGGGCCCAGCGTGCCGTAGAGCTCCTCGGCCGGATCCATCTGGTGGCAGGCATAGCAGTTGCCGCCCGGCTCGCGGGTACCGTGGTCGTCATTGCGATGACCGATCCGATAGCCGTAACCGGAACGCGCCAGCTCGGCACCCCGACGCCAGTTCCCCAGGCGCGGGCCGCCCGGCGGCTCTTCGTAGCTCTCGCGCGCCATCGCGATGACCTCGCCGGCCGTATCGGCATCCGGCTCGCCTTCGAGCGAACAGGCCGCCTGGATGCCGTCCTGGACCATACGGTCCCGGGCTGATCCGCCCTCCTGTGCCTCCTGCTCGAAGCTGTAGCTGTCCGTCTCCAGCACGAGGTATTCCGCATATTCGTCGGCGGTCATCGCCGTAATATCGACTTCGCCGCCTCGCTCGCCCATCCAGCCGTCGCAGCCTGCAATCAGCGCCGTCGACGCCACGATGGCCAAGCTCGCCCCCACCGTCTTGTTACTGAGCATCCCTGATTTCTCCTCTTGCGTCGGCTGTTGCCGCTTCTTTCCCGCGGTGAGACCAGCGCCTCAAGGCTTTCGCCCGGCTGGCCTGATGGCTGGAGCGTCTCGTTCTCGCCCGGGACCCGCGCACGGACGAGAGGTCGAGCGCGATGGGACCCTTTTCTGAAGCCCCGCAACCTTGCGCGGGGACTCAAAAAAGGGCAGTCCTTGCGGACTGCCCCGATCCAGCAAACGAGTTACTGGTTGTTGACCGGCGACTCCGGATCCAGCAGGTAGGCCATGATATGGCTGATCTGCTCGTCGCTCAGGAGCTGGTGACGGTCGGAGTTGAAGCGCGGCATCTCCGTGCACGGGAAGTACTGGTGAGGATTGGAAATCACCTCGTGCACGTAGCGCAGGACGGCTTCGCTGGTACCACGGTTGGCACCATAGTTCTGCAGGCTCGGGCCGATGGTGCCCTGCTCGGATACCCGCGGGTCGAACACGTGGCAGTTGTAGCAGTTGCCACCGGCTTCGCGCTGGCTGTGGTCATCGGTGTTATGACCCTGGCGATAGCCGTAGCCGGAGTCGGCCAGTTCGGCACCCTTGCGCCAGTCGCCCAGCTCGATGCTTTCCGGTGCCTCGTAGGACGCACGGGCCATCGCAACCACACGGCCGGCGGTCTCGCCATCCAGACCGTTGCGGGTGCTATCGAAGGAACAGGCCTTTTGCAGCTCGTCCTGGGTCATGCGATCACGCCAGGTACCGCCTTCCTGCATCTCCTGATCACGGAAGCTGTCCGTCTCGAAGATGAGGTGTTCGGCGAGCTCCTCGGCGCTCATCGCGGTGATATCGACATCCGAACCCTTGCTTCCGTCGGCAACGGCGCAACCTGCGGTCAGGGCGACGGATGCGAACGCGGCCATGCCGGCCGCAACAGCATTCTTCTTAAACATACTTGGTGTCTCCTATTGCGTCCGTAGGTTACCGCTTCAGGTCAGGCAGGACGGCCGGTTCGCCGCGCGCCGCATCGTTCCAGAACGAGATCAGAGCGGTGTTGACCGGGGTGTCCGCCTTGATGCCGGCGTGACGCATCTGCCACACACAACCGCGGATACGGTGGTTCTGACTACGCACGTTGTCGTGGCCAGCGCGGTGGGCGGGCCAGGAGACCGCCTTGGTCCATTCTTGGCCGTTGCGCATCTCGGGCAGGACGGAAGCGCGGATCTGCTTGCCGGCATCGCCGTGGCAGGAGGCGCAGTTGAAGTCCATCGCACCGCCGCGGCGGAAGAAGAGCACCTCACCGGCGTCGCGCATGGCCTGCTCTTCCGGGTGATCCAGCGGCGGGTTCCACGCCATCCCGGAGGACTGGTGGGCGATATAGGTGGTCAGCTGCATGATGTCGGAGCCGTTGCCGTGACGGCGGGCCACCGCGGGATCATCGCTGGTGAAGCCCTGCAGTTCCTTCATGCAGTGCACCAGGCGCATCTCGAAGTCCATCACCTTGCCGGTGTCTTCGAAGTAGCGCGGCAGCTCGACGTAAGCACCCTCAAGCTCGCCCGGGCCCTTGCCGAAGTCGCAGCCTTCCAGGGAGACGTTGTTCGGGCCACGCTCGGCGTAGAACAGTTCTTCGCCTTCGTCGATCAGCCACAGGGCGGGGTTGTCCGGCATCATCATGATGTTCATTTCACTCTGATGCAGGTAGGCGGAATCGGGATTGTTCTGCAGCAGGTTCTGCAGGACATCATTGGGGTCCTGCCACTCGCCGGCCTGAGCTGCAGCCCCAACAGCCATTGCTACGGGCAACGCAAGCAATGCTTTCTTGAACATGGAAACCTCCATCACACGGGTTTTTTTCGATGAAGCCCGGGACTGATCTGGCCCGGACCTGTGTAGCAGAGTGCTGAACCCGAGTCCGTGCTGTCAACACAAAAGACTATATTAGCGTTTCCTAAAAGTCTGTTTTTGAAAGGTTCTTGGGCATCAACACCGAGGGGCAGACGGGGGAGCACTCCAATCTATTCCCGGTTTTGGGGAATTTTTTTCAGCCGCCGTTCAGGGCGGCTCGGGCGCGCAAGAAACTGAAAAAAGAGATGAAGATTCCCCGCAGGGGGAACAAAGCACGCAGACCAGGAGCCGCGGGGGCGGGAAGAATCACCGGGATGGCGGAAGGAAGGGAGAAAAACCGGCACGCGACGGGCGCCGGATCATTCGTGCTTCAGAACCCCCTCGTGCGCCAGCAACAGGCGCTTGACCTGGGCCAGCTCGCCCACCTGATCGCCTGCGTAGCCGCCCACATCATGGGTACGACGAAAGCGGGAGGACACGACCCGATGGCAGGGGATGAACAGCGGCCAGGGGTTGGCGCGACAGGCCTGCCCCACGGCGCGGGGCGCCGAGCCCACGCGGGCCGCAATCTCGGAATAGGTGCGGACCTCGCCGACCGGGATCTCCGACAGGGCCGCCCAGACGCGGCGCGCATGGGCACTGCCCGGCGGGACCGCGGGGGTCGGCTGCCAGGCGGACGCATCCCGGCCATAGGCGTCCGGGGCAAACGGTGGCGGGCGACGATCGGCCCCCGGGATGTCGGCCAGCGGGACCAGCTCCCGGGGATCATCCGGGTCCTGCCAGTCGCAGGCGAGGAGCTCACCGTTCGCGGATTCCAGCCACGCAAAAGCCAGCGCGACTCCGGGGAGGAGACAGCGCTGGCTGCGGGTCGTCGATCCAGCCGACATCAAATAGCGAAAAGCCAGGGGTGACGGGGTCACGGCCATTTGCCGCACCCCGCCGGCCGGCGTTACTTCGCCGCCTTGACGTCTTCCTTGATGCGGGCGGCCTTGCCGGTGCGGTCGCGCAGGTAGTACAGCTTGGAGCGACGCACCTTGCCGCGGCGCTTCACCTTGATCTCGGCGATCTGCGGGCTGTGGGTCTGGAACGTGCGCTCCACACCGTTACCGTAGGAGACCTTGCGCAGGGTGAACGCGGAGTTGAGGCCACGATTGCGCACGGCAATCACCGCACCCTCGAAGGCCTGGAGGCGCTCGCGGTCGCCTTCGCGCACCTTCACCTGCACCACCACGGTATCGCCGGGCCCGAAGTCGGGCACATCCGACTTCATCTGCTCGGCTTCCAGTTCCTGAATGACGTTATTCATTGCTCGACCTCAATCATCGCTTTCGGTGCGCGAGCCGCCTGTCCGGCCACTCACACGGTATTCGTCCAACAGGGCCGCATCCTCGGCCCCGAGTTCCAGCCGGGCCAGCAGGTCCGGCCGCCGGCTCCAGGTCCTGCCCAGCGCCTCACGGCGGCGCCAGCGACGGATGGCGCCATGGTCGCCACCCAGCAGTACCGGCGGTACTGCCCGCCCGGCCACGGTCTCCGGCCGGGTGTAGTGCGGGCAATCCAGCAGCCCGACACTGAAGGAATCCTGTTCGGCGGAGTCCGCATGCCCCAGGACCCCCGGGAGCAGACGGGCGCAGCCATCGACGACCGCCATGGCCGCGAGCTCCCCGCCCGAGAGGACGAAGTCGCCCAGCGACCATTCCTCATCGACCCGCGCCTCGATGAAGCGCTCGTCGATGCCCTCGTAGCGCCCGCACACCAGGGCCACCCGGGGGCGCGCCGCCAGCTCGCGCAGCATCGCCTGCCGGATCGGCTGCCCCTGCGGGGTCAGCGCGATCACGTACGGCGCGGCCTCCCCGTCCGCCACCGCTGCATCCAGCGCGGACGCCAGCGGCGCGTACTGCATCACCATGCCCGGCCCGCCGCCATAGGGACGGTCGTCCACGGCCTGGTGGAAGCCGGCGCCCCAGGCGCGCGGATTCCAGTATTTCAGGTCCAGCCGGCCGCGCTCGACGGCCCGCCCGGTCACGCCGGCTTCGCCAACCGCCGCGACCAGTTCCGGAAACAGCGTGATGACGTCGAAACGCACCGGCGCCGCTTAAAAATCCGGATCCCAGTCGACCCGCACGCAGCGAGCCTCCAGGTCCACGTCCAGCACATACTGCTCGCGCACCCAGGGGATCAGGCGTTCCCGATCCCCCTGGACCACCAGCACGTCGTTGGCACCGGTCTCGATAAAGCCCGAGATGGTGCCCAGTGCCGTGCCGTCGCGATTCTCGACTGCCATGCCCAGCAGGTCGGCCCAGTAGTAGGCGCCCTCTTCGGCCGGGGGCAGCCAGTCGCGTTCGATCGCCAACTCGGCGCCGATCAGCCCGTAGGCGGCATCGCGATCCGCCGCCTCGCGGAACTTCATCACGACGCCCGCGCCATGCGCGCGGCCGCCTTCAATCTCGACCAAGCGCCAGTCGTTCCCGTAGTGCATCCACAACTGCGGGAACTCGGTAATCGCGGCGCGCGGCTCGGTCTCGGAAAACACCCGGACCCAGCCCTTGACGCCATAGACCCCGGAGACACGCCCGACGCGGATGCGCTCACCCGCCTCGTTCATGACCGCAGCCAAGCGTCAGTACAGCGGACCGGACGACCTCAGGCCGCCGCGGACTGCTGCTTGCGGTAGCCCTTGACCAGGTGGTTCACGCGCTCGGACATGCCGGCGCCGTGACCCAGCCAGTAGTCCACGCGCTCGAGATCGATGCGCAGCGGCTCTTCCTGACCGCGGGCCACCGGATTGAAGAACCCGATCTGCTCCTTGTAGCCGCTATCGCGACGAGCGCGGGAATCGGTAACCACGATCGAATAAAACGGGCGCTTCTTGGCGCCGCGGCGTAGCAGGCGAATCGTAACCATGTAGTGTTGAACCCCGTGAGTCCGTTTTCTCGAGAAAACGCGCGATTATAACGAATCCGGCCAGCAACACAAGGGAAGCGGCAGGGCTCCCCACGGCTGCAGGCGGTCGTTCGCGCGAACCTTGACCATCAGCGGAACGGCATCCCGCCGCCGGGGCCACCCATACCCCCCATGCCGCCCATTTTGCCCCCCAGGGCGCGCATCATCTTCGACGCGCCGCCCTTGGAGAACTTCTTCATCGCCTTGCTCATCTGGGTGTGCTGCTTGAGCAGGCGGTTCACGTCCTGGATCTGGGTGCCGGACCCGGCCGCGATGCGCCGCTTGCGCGAGCCCTTGATCACGTCCGGATGGCGGCGTTCGTGCTCGGTCATGGACGAGATCACCGCCATCATGCGACCGATCTCCTTGTCGCTGGCCTGGTTCTTTACGGCGTCCGGCAGCTTGCCGCCACCGGGGAGCTTCTCGAGCATGGAGCTCATGCCCCCCATCTTCTGCATCTGGCCGAGCTGATCGCGCAGGTCGTTCAGGTCGAAACCACGCCCCTTCTTCAGCTTGCGGGTCAGCTTCGCGGCCTGGTCCTGGTCGACCTGGCGGCTGGCCTCCTCGACCAGCGACAGGACATCGCCCTTGCCCAGGATGCGCGAGGCGATACGCTCGGGATGGAACGGCTCCAGCGCATCCGGGCGCTCGCCCATGCCGATGAACTTGATCGGCACCCCGGTGATCTGGCGCACCGACAGCGCCGCACCGCCGCGGGCGTCGCCGTCCGCCTTGGTCAGAACCACGCCGGTCAACGGCAGGGCCTCGCCAAAGGCGCGCGCGGTATTCGCGGCGTCCTGGCCGGTCATGGAATCGACCACGAACAGGGTCTCGATCGGGTCGATCACCTGATGCAGCGCCCGGACCTCGGCCATCATGTCCTCGTCGACATGCAGCCGGCCGGCGGTGTCTACCAGCAGGACCTCGACCCCCTCGCGGCGGGCGCGGGCCACCGCGTCATCAGCGATCGCCTCGGGCTTCTGGCTGGTGTCGCTGGGATAGAACGTGACACCCACCTGCCCCGCCAGCGTCTCGAGCTGCTGGATCGCCGCCGGGCGGTAGACGTCGCAGCTCACGACCGCGACCTTTTTCTTCTCGCGCTCGCGCAACAGGCGCGCGAGCTTGCCAATGCTGGTGGTCTTGCCCGCGCCCTGAAGACCGGCCACCAGCACCACCGCGGGCGGCTGATGGGCGAGGTTCAGGGAGGCATTCTCGCCCCCCATGGTCGCGATCAGTTCGTCATGGACGACCTTGATCAGGGCCTGGCCCGGCGTCAGGCTGCCGATGACCTCCTTGCCCAGCGCCTTTTCCTTGACGTCCTTGATGAACTCGCGCACCACGGGCAGGGCCACGTCGGCCTCCAGCAATGCCATGCGCACCTCGCGCAGGGCGTCCTGGATGTTGTCCTCGGTGAGCCGCGCCTGACCTTTCAGGCGCTTCATGGTCTCTTGCAGGCGGCTGGAAAGGCCGTCGAACATCGCGTGTCCTCTTCTGATCCGTGCGCGGGCGGCGGGCTTGGGCCGACCGCGGGACCGGACAGTATACCGGTCTCGCGGCCTTGCATGCAGGCCCGCCGCGGGGCGACCCGCAACCGCCGCCGGTATGTGCAATCCACCGGCATTGCAGCGATAATCCGGCGTCATGATCATTGCCACCGGACTCCTCGCCGTCGCGCTGTATCTCGCCACCGCGGGCTACCTGGCCATCACCGCCCGACGCCAGCCGCTGACACCCGGCCAGCCGCGAGCGGCCCTGGCCCTGTGGGGGCTGGCCCTGCTGGCCCACCTGGGCGCGCTGCTGCCGATGGTGCTCACCGAGGCCGGGCTCAACCTGTGCCTCGGCAACGCCCTGTCGGCGTCGCTGTGGCTGGTGGCCGCGCTGCTGTGGCTGACGAGCTGGCGCCACCCGCTGGCCATCCTCGGCGTGGTGATCCTGCCGTTGACGGCGCTCGCCGCCGTGACCGCGCTGCTGTGCGACGGCGATACCCGCTTCGCCACCTCCGCGGGGATCGATCTGCACATCCTGTTTTCCGCGCTGGGCTGGGCCTTCCTCGCGCTGTCGACCGCCCAGGCCGCGGTGATGGCCGCCCAGCATCGCGCGCTGCACAACCACCATGCCTCGGGTTTCGTGCGCGCCCTGCCGCCCCTTTTCTCGATGGAGGTGTGGCTGTTCCGGATGATCTTCATCGGCTGGCTGTTCCTCGGGCTCAGCCTGCTGTCCGGCCTGGTGTTCGTGGACAACCTGTTTGCCCAGCATCTGGTGCACAAGACCACGCTGTCGATCCTGGCCTGGCTGATCTTCTCCACCCTGCTGCTGGGGCGCTGGCGCCTGGGCTGGCGCGGCACCCGCGCGCTGGCCTGGACCACCGGCGGGTTTGTCGTACTGGTGCTGGCCTATTTCGGCTCCAAGCTGGTGCTGGAGGTCATCCTCGGGCGGATCTGAATGCCCCCGAGGCGGCTTGACACCCCGGCGCCCCTTGCCTGAAATGACCCCGACGACGCCACCGCGTCCGCCCCAACCCTGACCGCAGGCCGCGCCCTTGCAAGAGATCCCGCTGTCCGTCCTGTTCGGCGCCCTGGTGGTGCTGTTCCTGCTGTCCGCGTTTTTCTCCGGCTCGGAGACGGCGCTGATGGCGCTGAATCGCTACCGGATGCGCCACCGCGCGCAGACCGGCCACCGCGGCGCGCAACTGGCCGCGCGGCTGCTGGACAAACCGGACCGGCTGATCGGCCTGATCCTGCTGGGCAACAACTTCGTCAACATCCTGATCGCGCAGATCGCCACCTTCATCGGCTGGCGCCTGTTCGGGGATACCGGGGTCGCCATCGCCACGGGCGTGCTGACCCTGACCCTCCTGATCTTCGCCGAGACCGCCCCGAAGACCCTCGCGGCCCTGCACAGTGAGCGCATCGCCTACCCCGCCGCATGGGTCTACTCCGGCCTGATCAAGGTGATGTGGCCGGTAGTGTGGCTGATCAACCTGATGGCCAACGGGGTGCTGCGCCTGTTCGGCGTGCACATGAACGCCGGCCAGCGCGCCGCGCTGAATACCGATGAACTGCGCAGCGTGGTCTCGGAGGCCGGCGCACTGATCCCGGCCAATCACCAGCGCATGTTGCTGAACCTGCTGGACCTCGAGCGCACCACGGTCGAGGACATCATGATCCCGCGCAACGAAATCGTGGTGATCGACCTGAACGAGCCATGGAACGAAGTCGAAGACCAGCTGATCCACGGGAGCTTCACACGCCTGCCCGTGGTGGAAGGCGAACTGGACCGTATCGTCGGCTTCATCCACCGCCGTGACGTGCTGCCCCTGGTCGAGCGCGACGAATTCGGCCCCGACGACCTGCGCCAGGTGGTAACGCCCCCGTATTTCATCCCCGAGGGCACGGCACTCAACCGCCAGCTGATCAACTTCCAGCAACAGAAGAAACGGATTGGCCTGGTCGTGGACGAGTACGGCGATATCGAGGGGCTGATCACCCTGGAAGACCTGCTGGAGGAGATCGTCGGGGAGTTCACCACCGACTCCCCGGCGATGAGCGACGACGTCCTGCGCCAGGAAGACGGCTCCGCCATGGTCGACGGCGGCATCCACCTGCGCGAACTCAACCGCGCCCTCGGTCTGGACCTGCCGCAGGACGGCCCCAAGACCCTGAGCGGCCTGATCGTCGAACACCTGGAGAGCATCCCCGAGGCACCGGTGAGCGTGAAGATCAACGGCGTGGTGATGGATATCGCCCAGATCAAGAACAACACCATCCGCACCGTGCGCGTGGTCGCACCGGACCTGCCCGCCACGCCCGACAACGAGGAAGCCTGATGGCGAAGGCAAAGACCCAGTACGTCTGCCGGGATTGCGGCGCGGTCAGCCCCAAATGGGCCGGCCAGTGCGGCGACTGCGGCGCCTGGAACACCCTCGAGGAGGCCACCCCGGCCGCCAGCGCCGGCCCGCGCGGCGGCTACGCCGGCGAGGCCGCCGGCATCACCCGGCTGGGCGAGGTCGAGCTGGCCGAGGTCCCGCGCACCGGCACCGGGCTGTCGGAGCTGGACCGCGCGCTGGGTGGCGGGCTGGTCCACGGCTCGGTGGTGCTGCTGGGGGGCGACCCGGGGATCGGCAAGTCCACCCTGCTGCTGCAGACCCTGGCGATGCTGCCGGTCGGCGACACGCTCTACGTGACCGGCGAGGAGTCGGCCCAGCAGATCGGCATGCGGGCCCGGCGCCTTGGTCTGGAGGTCGACGGGCTGCGCCTGCTCACCGAGACCCAGGTGGAGAACGTGATCGCCACCTGCGAGCGCGAACGCCCTCGAGTGCTGGTGATCGACTCCATCCAGACGCTCTACACCGCCGCGCTGCAATCCGCGCCCGGCTCGGTCGGCCAGGTGCGCGAGAGCGCCGCCGCCCTGGTGCGCCTGGCCAAGCAGCGCGGCATCACCGTGATTCTGGTGGGGCATGTGACCAAGGACGGCCAGCTCGCGGGGCCGCGCGTGCTGGAGCACATGGTCGACACCGTGCTGTATTTCGAGGGCGACCCGGACGGGCGCTACCGCATGCTGCGCGCGGTAAAGAACCGTTTCGGCGCCGTCAACGAACTGGGTGTGTTCGCCATGCTGGAGAACGGCCTGAAGGCCGTCTCCAACCCTTCCGCAATCTTCCTCTCCCGCCACCAGGGCCCGGTGCCTGGCAGCGTCGTGATGGTCACCCGTGAGGGCACGCGGCCGCTGCTGGTCGAGGTTCAGGCCCTGGTCGCCGAGAGCCATGCCTCGCAACCGCGGCGCATCACCGTGGGGCTGGAGCAGAACCGCCTGACCATGCTGCTGGCCGTGCTTCACCGGCACGGGGGCGTCGCCCTGTTCGACCAGGATGTCTTCATCAATGTGGTCGGCGGCGTGCGCGTGACCGAGACGGCCGCCGACCTGCCGATGCTCGCGGCCGCCCTATCCAGCTTTCGCGACCGGCCACTGCCGCAGGAGATGCTGGCCTTTGGCGAGGTCGGGCTGGCCGGCGAGATCCGGCCGGTGCCGAATGGGGAGGAGCGCCTGCGCGAGGCGGCCAAGCATGGCTATACACGCGCCATCGCCCCGGCGGCCAACGCGCCGCGCAAGCCCATCAAGGGCATGGAAGTCGTCGCGGTCTCGCGCCTCTCCGAAGTCCTCGACGCCCTTTAGCGGCCAGCCCCGCCCCTTCCCGGCTGGTCCGCCGGTCACGTTTACGGTGCCTTCGGCTCACCGCCTGCCTCGTAGTGGCAGGTCCTCGTTCGGCATCCGGTGTTTACGTGCCTTCGGTCCGCCGCCTGCCCGGCGCTGACTCGCCAGCGCGCCGCGAGGTCCTTTCTTGCTTGCCCAAGAAAGTACCCAAAGAAGGGCACCCGGATTTCGCCCGGGAACCTCGCTCCGGACGCGCTGGGCCGGCGGCTCCGCTCAGACATCCAGCGCCTTCTCCCGGCCCATCACGCCCTCCGCGAGGGGCTCCATACGGGAGGCGAAGGTCAAGACAGAAGGATTTCCGACCCCACGACACAACAACGGCCTTGCCGTCCGACAGCCCCCGGCGCCCGCTAGCGGGCGCGGCACGCAACGGCCGAAGGCCGAGCGTGCCCAAGATGTGCGAAGACCCAGCCTTCATCCATTAGCAATCTCGTCGGAACCGCCGTTGTCTTGACCTTGACCCCCCGTTGTCGTCGCGCCGAGCGGGGAGGGTTTTCGCGGGGAAAAAGGCGCTGGATGTCTGAGCGGAGCCGCAGGCGCAGCGAGTTCAGCGCCGCCCGCGAAAACCCTCGGAGCGAGGGCAGCCCCGGCCCGCACAGCGGGCCGGGGTCGCGGCAGTCGGGCGTGTTTCTTGGTTACTTCTTTGCACGAGCAAAGAAGTGACTCGGGGCGCGCTGGCGAGTCAGCGCTCGGCAGTATGTGGACCGGAACCACCGTAAACACCCGATGCCGAACCAGGGCCAGCCACCACGAGGCAGGCGGCCCGACGAAGCCCCAGCAAACACCAGAAGACGAAACAGACCCAGCCACAACCACAGTCCGGCATGGGCCGGAAACGAAAAAGGCGCCCGGAGGCGCCTTTCGTGAAGCGGAGATAGAGACCGCGTCAGTTGACGGCGTCGAGGTCGGCCGCGAGCGACTCGCGCGTGCCCTCGGCGACGGCGTCCAGCCGGTGGCTGTAGTTCTCGTGCTCCACGCCCATAGCAATGGCCGCACCGGACTTCGCTGCGGAGACCATCTCCGGCGTCAGCTCGAAGCGCAGGAAGTGCACCGAGGAGGTCTTGTCATCGGTCTCGCGATCCAGGTCCTCGTTCGCGATCGGGTAGACCTTGTCGTGGCCTTCGACCTGCACGTAGGTCTTGCGCTCGATCCCGATCAGCTTGGACAGCTGCACCTTGCGCTCGTCCACGTCCGGATACTCGACCATCATGGTCGCCTTCCAGTTGGAGCCATCCGGGATCAGCGGATTGTAGGCGTCGAGCTCGTCCTGGATGCCCTCGGCATCGAAGATCTTCTCGACCCGCAGCATCTCCTGGATCTGGTACTGCATGGTCTTGCGATCCTCGAAATGCAGGGTCACCGCCGGACCCACCTGCACCACACGATCCCGCTTGTGCTGCATCACCTCGCTGCGGAACTGGGGGCGTACCTCATGGTACTTCTCCAGCGAATACAGGTCTTCACGACTCAGCTTGTCCACACTTGCCTCCATCTGCATCTCGATACCTCCGTCTCATCGGACTGGCCCGCCAGGACCGGCACCCCTCAGTGATCGTGGTGGTGCCCCGTCTTCGTGTAGTCCTTGTCGGACCAGAGGTTGTCTTTCAGTTCGTGGTCGAATACCGGGTTATGGCGCCGGATCCACTCCAGCACCATCGCAGCGTGTTCGATCTCCTCATCGCGGTTGTGCGCGAGGATCGCCTTGAGCTCCTCGTCCTTGCAGCCGTCGATGCGCTGCTGGTACCAGTCCACCGCTTCGAGTTCCTCCATCAGCGAGACGATCGCACGGTGCATTTCGCGCGACTCGTCGCTCAGTTCCTCGACGGGTTCGTGGTAGCTGTCACTGGCCATGTCTTTTCTCCATTCCCGGGCGCGTCTTCCGCCCGTGTCGCGTCCTGTGGGTCGAGCGGCGGCTACAGGCCGTAGGCCTGGCGCAGCAGGGTCAGCGGGTGCTCGGGCGCCTTGTCCTCGCCCTTGCCCTGCAACCCGTTTTCGATCATGTGGCCGGCCATCGGGCAGTCGCTCGAGTAATGATCCGACTCGGCCTTCTGCACGCGGCTGACCACCGGGCGGCAGATCTTGCTGGCCGTTTCATAGAATTCGCTCTTCACGCCATAGGTACCGTCGTGCCCGGAGCAGCGTTCGATGACGTCGATCTCGGTATCCGGCACCAGCTTCAGCAGGTCACGGGTCTTGAGCCCCATGTTCTGCACCCGCAGGTGGCAGGCGGCGTGGTAGGCAATCTTGCCGAGCTTTTCGGGGAAGTCGGTGTTGAGCTTGCCGTCCTTGTGCCGCTCCATCAGGTACTCGAACGGGTCGAAGATGCGGTCGCGCACCGCGATCACGTCGGCGTCGTCCGGAAACATCAGCGGCAGTTCCTGCTTGAACATCAGCACGCAGGACGGCACCGGGGCGACGATGTCGTAGCCCTGGTCGATCATGCGCTTCATCGCCGGGATGTTGGCGTCCTTGGAGGCCTCCACCGACTTCAGGTCGCCCAGCTCCAGCTTGGGCATGCCGCAGCACTGTTCCTTGTCGACCAGGGTGACTTCGATGCCGTTGTGCTCGAAGACCTTGACCAGGTCCTCGACCAGGTGCGGCTCGTTGTAGTTGCCGTAGCAGGTCGCATAGAGGGCGACCTTGCCCTGGGTGGCGCCGGCAGGCTCGGGGTTGCTGACCCCCTTCGCGGCCTTCGCGAGGCGCGAGCGCCCCTTTTTCGAGTGGTATTCGGGGACCGGGGCGTCCGGGTGCACGCCCATGGTCTTGTCGAGCATCTTGCGCACGGCACCGTTCTTGTTCGCGGCGTTGACCGCGCCGGCGACCACCGGGATGCCCGCCAGCTTGCCGACGGTGTCGGTGCTGGACATCAACTTGTGCGAGGTCTTCGCGCCCTCGTTCTGGAAACGGAAGGCCTTGGCCCGAAGCATCAGGTGCGGGAAGTCCACATTCCATTCGTGCGGGGGCACGTAGGGGCACTTGGTCAGGTAGCACAGATCACACAGATAGCAGTGATCGACGACCTGCCAGTAATCCTTCTTGTCGACCCCGTCGACCTCCAGGGTCTCGGATTCGTCGACCAGGTCGAACAGGGTGGGAAAGGAGTTGCACAGGCTTACGCAGCGACGGCAGCCGTGACAGATATCAAAGACCCGCTCGAGTTCGCTGAACAGCGATTCCTCGTTGTAGAACTCGGGGTTCTTCCAGTCCAGCGGATGACGGGTCGGGGCTTCGAGACTTCCTTCACGTTGGTGCGTCGGCGCAGACATGCATCCCTCCGGTGTCCGTATCAGTACGATGCTTCGGGGGAAACACGGAACAACATGCGGGCCCGGCCTTCAGGCACCGCCCACAGGCTGTTCCGTGTCTCCCGGAAAACGGGGCCGGTAACCGGCCCCGCATACTTCCCAGGCAGGAGACGATCAGTCGTCCAGCTGGTCCAGCGCCTTCTGGAAGCGGTTGGCGTGGGAACGCTCCGCCTTGGCCAGGGTTTCGAACCAGTCGGCGACTTCGTCGAAGCCTTCGTCGCGCGCGGTCTTGGCCATGCCCGGGTACATGTCGGTGTACTCGTGGGTCTCGCCAGCCACGGCGGTCTTCAGGTTCGCGGAGGTGGAACCGAATTCCAGGCCGGTGGCCGGGTCGCCGCAGCTCTCGAGGTATTCGAGGTGGCCGTGGGCGTGGCCGGTTTCGCCTTCCGCGGTGGAACGGAACACGGTGGCCACGTCGTTGTAGCCTTCGACGTCCGCCTTGGAAGCGAAGTACAGGTAACGGCGATTGGCCATCGATTCGCCGGCAAAGGCCTCTTTCAGGGCTTCTTCGGTCTTGCTGCCTTTCAGATCCATGGTGCTCTCCTTCTCTCTATGGGTTCTACACAACCACAGGAATGCCTGTGCAGACGGCGGTTTAGACTGGGTCTAAACTGTACGAAAACTCTAGTCCGCGCCCGGTTCAGTGTCAACCGGAAGCCCTCCGCATCATGGGGGCGTCTGTCCCATAATCAAGGGCGGACCGGCGGTACGTCTTTCCTCGCCGCAGCGGATCGGATACTTTCTCACCTTTTCGACCCGGTGATCCATCATGACCGACCCTTCCAGCGCCGACAGCCCGGCGGAATTCGAAGCCAGCCTGGAAGCCCTGGAGGCCCTGGTTGCCCGGATGGAGTCCGGCGAGCTGGGCCTGGAGCAGTCGCTGGGCGAATTCCAGCGCGGCATGGAACTCGTCAACCGCTGTCAGCGCGCCCTCGACGATGCTCAGCGCCGCATCGAGGCCCTGGCACAAGAAACACCGGCGGACGCCTCTGCCCAGAATGACCACGGCGGGAACACGAACGTTCCCCGGACAGCGGAGCCGAACGACAGCACGGATCCCGATGTCCCGTTCTAGCGAAACGCCGTTGACCGCCATCGATGCCGAACAGGCCCTGTCCCACTACCAGCAGCGCATCGAGGCCGTTCTCGACCGCCACCTGGCCGTAGACGGCGCGCCGGACACGCGCCTGATCGAGGCCATGCGCTACGCCACACTGTCTGGGGGCAAACGCCTGCGCCCGGTACTGGTGTACGCGGCCGGACGGACCACCGCCGCCCCGGACGCGGCCCTGGACGCAATGGCCACGGCCGTGGAGATGATCCACGTCTACTCCCTGATCCACGACGACCTGCCGGCGATGGACGATGACGACCTGCGCCGTGGCCGCCCCACCTGCCACAAGGCCTTCGACGAGGCCACGGCCATTCTGGCCGGGGACGCCCTGCAGGCGCTGGCCTTCGACGTGCTGACCGGCGGCGTGGCGGAACTGCCCGGGGCGACGGGGCTGCACGCCGTGCGCGAACTGGCGGGGGCGGCCGGCCTGCACGGCATGGCCGGCGGTCAGGCGATCGACCTCGGCGCCTGCGGCCAGCCCATCGACCTGCCGGAGCTGGAGCGCATGCACCGGCTCAAGACGGGTGCCCTGATCCGCGCCTCGGTCCGGCTGGGCGCCCTGGCGGGCACACCGGACCCCGAGGCGCTGGGGCGACTGACGCGCTATGCCGAATGCATCGGCCTGGCGTTCCAGATCCGCGACGACGTACTCGACGTCGAGGGCGACCCCGAGGTCCTGGGCAAGGCCTGCGGCGCGGACGCCCGGCTGCACAAGCCCACCTTCCCCTCGCTGCAGGGCCTGGAGGCCTCGCGCGAACGCGCAGTGGCCCTGGTCGACGAGGCCCTCGCCGAGCTGCAACCCTTCGGCCAGGAGGCGGACTTGCTTCGCTTCCTCGCGCGCTACATCGTCGACCGCATGAACTGAACCGGCCCGCACCGATGACCCCAACCCCCTTGCTGGATGCAATCCAATGGCCCGCCGACCTGCGGGAGCGCCCGGCCTCGGAACTCGCCGGGGTCGCCGGCGAGCTGCGCCAGTTCCTGATCGAGAGCGTCTCGCGCACCGGTGGGCACCTGGCCGCCAACCTGGGGACCGTGGAGCTCGCGATCGCGTTGCACTACGCCTTCGACACCCCCGACGACCGCATCGTCTGGGACGTGGGGCATCAGGCCTACGCCCACAAGATCCTGACCGGGCGCCGGGAAGGGATGGCCGGTCTGCGCCAGTATGGCGGCCTGGCCGGCTTCCCCAAGCGCTCGGAGAGCGAATACGACGCCTTCGGGGCCGGCCACTCCAGCACCTCCATCAGTGCCGCGGCCGGCATGGCCCTGGCCGCGAAGCACGCCGGATTGGACCGCCGCCACGTGGCGGTGATCGGCGACGGCGCGATGACCGCCGGGATGGCCTTCGAGGCGCTCAACCACATCGGCGACCTCGACTGCAATCTGCTGGTCATCCTGAACGACAACGACATGTCGATCTCGCCCAACGTCGGCGCGCTCAATCAGTACTTCACGCGGTTGCTGTCGGGCCCGCTGTACAGCTCGGTACGCGAGGGTTCCAAGCGCATGCTGGAATTCGTCCCGCCGATGAAGGCCTTCGCCCAGCGCGCCGAGGAACACATGAAGGGCATGTTCGTGCCCGGCACCCTGTTCGAGGAACTGGGTTTTCGCTACTTCGGCCCGGTGGACGGACACGACGTCAACGGTCTGGTCTCGATCCTGAAGAACCTGCGCACCACCCAGGGCCCGCAACTGCTGCATGTGGTCACCCGCAAGGGCCAGGGCTACGCACCGGCCGAGGAAGACCCCTGCCGCTACCACGGCGTGTCCAAGTTCGAGCCGGCCAATGGCCTGGCCCCCGCGGCCCCGAAGGCTCCCACCTACACCGACATCTTCAGCCAGTGGCTGTGCGATCAGGCGGCGGCCGACGAGCGCCTGCTGGGTATTACGCCGGCGATGCGCGAGGGCTCCGGCCTGGTCGCCTTCTCGGAGCAGTTTCCGCAACGCTATTTCGATGTCGGAATCGCCGAACAGCACGCGGTGACCCTGGCCGCCGGCATGGCCTGCGAGGGCCAGAAGCCCGTGGTCGCGATCTATTCGACGTTCCTGCAGCGGGCCATGGACCAGGTGATCCATGATGTCGCCCTGCAGAATCTCCCGGTGCTGTTCGCGGTGGACCGTGCCGGGATCGTGGGCGCCGACGGCCCGACCCATGCCGGCACCTTCGACACCGCACTGCTGCGCACGGTCCCCAACATGCTGCTGATGGCTCCCGCGAACGAACGGGAGTGCCGCCAGATGCTGTCCACCGGCTACGCCCACGAGGGTCCGGCGGCGGTGCGCTACCCGCGCGGCGGCGGGCCCGGCGAGCTACCGGACGGTGGCCCCGAAGACCTGGAGACCCTGCCGGTCGGCCGAGCCGAGGTCGTGCGCGAAGGCCGGAGCCTGGCGATCCTCAACTTCGGCACCCTGCTGGACACCGCCCTGGCCGCCGGCGAGGCGCTGGACGCCACCGTGGTGAACATGCGTTTCATCAAGCCGCTGGATACCGACGTGCTCGCGCGACTGGCCGCCAGCCACGACGGCTTCGTGACCCTCGAGGACCACGCCCGTGCCGGCGGCGCCGGCAGCGCGGTGCTGGAATGGCTTTCCGCCGAGGGCCTGACCCTGCCCTGCCAGGTCCTGGGCATCCCGGACGTCTTCACCGAACACGGCTCACGCGAGCAGATCCTGGCCGACTGCGGTCTCGACACCGCTGGCGTGCTGGCCGCGATTCGCCACGCATCCGGGCAGGAGAATTGCGCGGAAGACGGCGGCCGGCTAGGCTTCGCGGGCTGACAAAACCCCGGCCGGTCGACGGCCGCTCGCCCGGAAAAGATCATGAGTGCCCGCTACACCCTCCGCGTCCTGACCGACTTTGCCTCCGCGCACACCCTGCGCGATTACCCGGGTCAGTGCGCGAACATGCACGGGCACAACTGGAAGGTGGAGGCCGAGGTCCAGGCCGAGACCCTGGACGACGCCGGCATGGCGGTGGACTTCAAGGTGGTCAAGACCGCAGCGCGCGAGATCGCCGGGCAGCTGGATCATCGCTATCTGAACGATGTCCCGCCGTTCGACACGGTCAACCCGACCGCCGAGAACATCGCGCAGTGGTTCTTCCGCCAGATGGCGGAACGCCTGAACCGCCCGGGCCTGCGCATGCATGCCCTGACCCTGTGGGAGACCGACCGCGCCTGCGTACGCTACAGCGAGGACGGCTGAGCCGACCCATCGGCGCCAGCACAGGCACCGTCATTGCGAGGAGCCGAAGGCGACGCGGCAACCTGCGTCCGAAACCAGCAGACCCCGTCACCGCGCCAGCCACCAGAGAGTGCCGCAGCCCCTGTCACGGCCTCGCAACGACACGGACTCGTATCGTCATCGCGAGGAGCGAAGCGACGTGGCGAACTCCGTCCGGAACCATCTGCTTCCATAGCTGGCTCACCACCAGCCTCCGGAGGTTGCCGCGGCCCCTGCGGGGCGTCGCAATGACGGTGCCCGTTTCCCGCTCCGTTGCCGCCCCCGGGCGTGCCTTACCCACCGTCTACAGATGATTCGAGGCGTAGTCCGCCAGCCGCGAGCGCTCGCCGCGGGTCAGTGTGATATGCCCGCTGTGGGTCCAGTTGCGGAAGCGGTCCACCACGTAGGTCAGGCCGGACGAGGTCTCGGTCAGGTACGGGGTGTCGATCTGCGCGATGTTGCCCAGCGCCACCACCTTGGTCCCCGGTCCGGCGCGGGTGATCAGGGTCTTCATCTGCTTCGAGGTCAGGTTCTGCGCCTCGTCCAGGATGATGTAGCGATTGAGGAAGGTGCGTCCGCGCATGAAATTCAGCGAGCGGATCTTGATGCGGCTGGTCAGCACGTCGTTGGTCGCCGCACGGCCCCATTCCCCGGCGCCCTCGGACTTGGACAACACCTCCAGGTTGTCCATCAGCGCCCCCATCCAGGGTGTCATCTTCTCTTCCTCGGTCCCGGGCAGGAATCCGATGTCCTCTCCCACCGGAACCGTGACCCGGGTCATGATGATCTCCTTGTAGGTATTGTCCTCCAGCGTCTGCGCGAGGCCGGCGGCCAGGGTCAGCAGGGTCTTGCCGGTACCGGCGGCGCCCAGCAGGGAGACGAAATCCACCTCGGGATCCATCAGCAGGTTGAGTGCGTAGTTCTGTTCGCGATTGCGGGCATTGATGCCCCAGACGCTGTGACGCGGGGTCATGTAGTCGTCAACCAGCTCGATCACCGCGGACTCGTTCGGCTGGTCGATCTCCAGCACGATCGCGGATAGCGGGTTCTCCCCCTCGCGGTAGACGAACTGGTTGGGCTGCCACTCGCTGACCAGCGGCCCGGTCACGCGATAGTAGGTACGCCCGGATTCCTGCCAGGAGTCCATCCTGGTGCCGTGCGTCTCCCAGAAATCCGCCGGCAGCTCGGTCATGCCCGAGAACAGCAGGCTGACATCGTCCAGCACCTGGTCGTTGTAATAGTCCTCCGCGTGCAGGCCGATCACCGCGGCCTTGATGCGCAGGTTGATGTCCTTGGACACCAGCGTGACCGGGGTATCGGGGTATTCCGACTTCAGCGCCTGGGCGGTGGCGAGGATGTCGTTGTCGGCCGAGGACCCCGGCAGGGAGGCCGGCAGGCTGGCGTTGAGATTGCGGGTCTGGAAGAACAGGCGGCCGCTGGGTGCAAACGTCGACTCGCTGAGGGAGTCGGCCTGCAGGGGCAGCCCGGCGGCGATCTGTTCGTGCTGCGCGCCGGTGGTGAGTTCGTCGATGAAGCGCGAGACCTGGCGCACGTTGCGCGCGACCTCGGAAACCCCCTTCTTGCCGCGATCCAGCTCCTCGAGCACGACCATGGGCAGGAAGATGTCGTGTTCCTTGAACCGGAACAGCGCCGTGGGGTCGTGCATCAGGACATTGGTGTCCAGGACAAGCAGGCGTTTCGGATCCTGGTCGGTCGCGTTCATGGCACCTCCGGAACGGGGGTAGGGTAAGGGGGTCAGCTCCCCGCGAGTTCGCGCACCGCCGCGAGGACCTCGTCCACGTGGCCCGGCACTTTCACCTTGCGCCACTCCTTGCGCAGCACGCCGTCGGCATCGATCAGGAAGGTGGAGCGCTCGATGCCGCGCACCTGCTTGCCATACATGTTTTTCATCTTGATGACATCGAAGGCATTGCACAGCGTCTCGTCGCCATCGCTCAACAAGTCGAACGGCAGTTCCTGCTTGGTGCGGAAGTTCTCGTGGCTCTTCACGCTGTCGCGCGACACACCCAGGATTACGGCGCCGGCCCCCTGGAAGGCATCCAGATTGGCGGCAAAGTCGCGGCTCTCGTTGGTGCAGCCCGGCGTGTTGTCCTTGGGGTAGAAGTAGAGGACCACGATCCGGCCCTGGAAGTCGGCCGGGCCCAGGGTCTGGTCGCCGGTCGCCGGGACGCGCAGGTCAGCGGGGACGGGTTGGTCGATTGCGATGCTCATCAGGCGTTGCTCCTTGATTCGTAGGTCTCGAAGCGGAAGGCCGCGTGCCCGGCGGCTTCAGGCCTTGATCGGGTCCAGCACGCCATCCACGTTCAGTTCGTCACAGAAATCCATGAATTCGCCGCGCAGACTGGCGAGGTGCTGCCCGGCGGGGATATCCACCACCATGTTGGCCGCAAACATGCGCGCCCCGGTCTGCTGGGCAATGTAGACCCGGGTCTGAACGTCGCGCAGATTGACCCCGCGGCTGGTGAAGAAATCGGCGAGGGCATTCAGCAGGCCCGGCGCATCCAGGGCTACCGCATCCACGGCATACGGCATGGCGGCCTCGGCGCGCTCCTCCAGTGGCCCGCGGCGGGCCACCACCACCAGCCCCATCTCGGCTTCGAGCCGTTCCAGACGCGATTCCAGCGTGCCAAGGGTCTTCCAGTTGCCGCTGGCACTCAGCGCCATGCAGCAGTACCCGCCCACGACCGTGATTCGGCTCGATTCGAGATTGCAACCGGTATCCACGATCACGCGGGTCACGCTGGAGACCAGACCCGGCTGGTCGGGCCCGATCAGGTTAAGGATCAGGTGGGTATGGGCACCCGTGCCGACCACTTCAGCCATGCGGCACCCGCCGGCGGCGTGCGGGAACGGGGGCGCGCCATTCCCGGGAGGGACTCGGCATGAAAGCGACAACAGGCATGATGGCTCGCAACATACCACCTTGCCCGGGCGGCGCCAACGGCGTCGCGCCGCGCGAAACCGGGCATCGGTGGCATGCCGGCCGCGGGAATCTTGAATGCCTTGTCACCCGCCCGTTAGACTGCACCATTCCCGATGTTGGAGGAGTCGATGTTTCAAGGCAGCATGGTCGCACTGGCGACCCCGATGCACGCGGACGGCAGCCTGGACTGGCCGGCGCTGGATCGGCTCCTGGAATTCCACATCGAGGCCGGCACCGATGCCATTGTCGCGGTCGGCACCACCGGCGAATCCGCGACCCTCGATTTCGACGAACACTGCGAGGCGATTGCCCACACGGTGAAGACCGTGGCCGGGCGCCTCCCGGTGATCGCGGGCACCGGCGCGAATTCCACGCGCGAGGCCATCGCGCTGACCCGTTGCGCGAAGGAAGGTGGCGCGGACGCCTGCCTTCTGGTGTCCCCGTACTACAACAAGCCGACTCAGGAAGGCCTCTACCTGCATCACAAGGCCATCGCCGAGGCCGTCGACATCCCGCAGATCCTGTACAACGTCCCCGGCCGGACCGCGGTGGATCTGCTGCCCGAAACCGTGGAACGCCTGGCCGATATCCCGAACATCATCGGGATCAAGGAGGCCACGGCGAGTAACGAGCGGACCGCCGAACTAGTCGCGCGGGTCGGCAACCGCATGGACCTGTACAGCGGCGATGACGGCAACGGACTCGCCTTCCTGCTGGCGGGTGGCCACGGGATCATCTCGGTCACCGCGAATGTCGCCCCCCGTCTGATGGCGGCCATGTGCCGCGCCGTCCGCGAGGGCCGACCGGACGAGGCGCGCGCGATCAACCGCCAGCTGGACGGCCTGCACTCCGCGCTGTTCCTCGAGGCCAACCCGATTCCGGTCAAGTGGGCACTGCATCGCATGGGACTCATGGAGGACGGTATCCGTCTCCCCCTGACTCCGCTGTCCGAACCCTTCCATGCGCCGGTCCTGGACGCCATGCGCCAGGCCGGCATAGAGGTCTGAACCCCGACATGAAACACTCCGCCCCGCTCCGCCGCCGCGCGACGCGCACCGCCCTTGCCCTGGCCACGAGCCTCGCCATCGCCGGGTGTTCCACCTCGGGCGACCGCCAGACCGGTCCCCAGTACGAAATGAGCCGGCAGATGGACAATCTCGAAGTCCCGCCGGACCTCATCGCCCCCGACAGCGAGCGCGCCTACCGCATCCCGGATGCGCCGGGCGAGCGCGTCAGCGCCCGCGAGATGCAGCAGTACTCCCAGGCCCGTCAGCAGCAGCGCCAGCCGGCCGACACCACCGCACCGGTGCAGACCGATGCCCGCGTCCTCCCCGAGTCCGCCGAGGTCCAGCTGATGCGCGAAGGCAGCGTCCGCTGGCTCAGCGTCGAGGCGCCCCCGGAGGAACTGTGGGATCGCCTTGCCGCCTTCTGGGACAGCCAGAATCTGCGCCTGGAACGCAACGAGCCCCAGGTCGGCATCATGGAGACGGAATGGGCCGAGGACCGTGCCGGCATCCCGCTCCGGGGCAGCCAGAACATCTTCGCGCGGGCCCTTGGGAACGTATACGACGCCAACACCCGGGACAAGTACCGGCTTCGCGTCGAACGCGACAACGGGCACTCCGCGATCTACATATCCCACCGGGGCGCGTCCGAGGAGCCCGAGGGCGAAACCTGGCGCTGGGCCATGCGGCCCTCTGACCCGGAACTGGAAGCCGAGATGCTCAATCGCCTTCGCGTCTTCCTTGCCACCGGCGAAATGCCGGAAGGCAGCGCCCGGGTCGCCGAGACCATCGGGGACCGCCCGACCGAACTGCACCAGACGGAACTCGAAGGCCAGCCCGTGCTGGTCATTGGCAGCGCCTTCGACCGGATGTGGGCGCAAATGGGGACGCTCCTGGATCGCGCCGGGCTGCTGGTGGACGAGCAGGATCGTGACACCGGGACCTTCGAGGTGACCTATCGCCCCGACGTGGTCGGCGAAGGCGAAAGCGGCGGGTTCTTCAGTCGCATCTTCGGTCGCGGCGGAGACCGTCGCGAGAACGAACGCTACCAGGTCCGCCTGACCGACGTGGGCGACGGCGACCTCCGCATCGAGGCCCGTGATATCGACGGGGACCCCCTCCGGCGTCGCGATGCGGAATTCGTGCTGGACCGCATCGAACAGCAGATTCTCCGTTAATCCCTCCGCGGTGCCGACGCGATGATCCGCTTCTGCTCCCTCGGCAGCGGCAGCGCCGGAAATGCCCTGGTCGTGGAGATCGGGGCGACCCGTCTCCTTGTCGACTGCGGCTTCTCTGTCCAGGAACTCGAACGTCGCCTGGCCCGGGTCGATCTTGCACCCCGCGACCTGACCGCCGTCCTGATCACCCACGAGCATACGGACCACATCGGCGCCGCGGGCCCGCTGTCCCGGCGGTACGACCTCACCGTTTTCACCAGCCCGGGCACCCGCCTGGCGGCCCGCGACGATGGCTTCGCACACGTCCAGGAGATCCAGGCCGACGCCCCGCTGGACATCGACGACGCCTGGGTCTGCCCCTTCACCGTGCCCCACGACTCGCGCGAGCCCACTCAGTTCGCCCTCTCCGACGGAGACCACCGACTGGTGCTGATGACCGATGCCGGGCATATCTCGCCCCATATGGTCGCGATGGCGAGTGGCGCGGATGCCCTCTTGCTGGAGTGCAACCACGACCCAGCCATGCTCGCCGCCGGGCGTTATCCCGCATCCCTGAAGCGCCGCATCGGCGGGGGCTACGGGCACCTACCCAATCATGCCGCCACCGAGCTGCTGCGCAACATCGACCAGTCCCGCCTCCGGCACGTCATCGGGATGCATCTCTCAACCGACAACAACGATGAAGCGCTTGCCCGAACGGCCCTCGCAGACGGGCTCGGCTGTACCCCCTCCGACGTCGATATCGCAACCCAGGACCAGGGCTTCGGCTGGCGCACCACCGCACCCGCCTGACACGCGACCTGGCCTGACGCACCCGGGCTGGACTGGCCGAACATCCCTCCCGCGGCATCACGCCCGCAGTCGCCCGACCGCAGGGCCCACTTCCGCATCGACTGAGGACACAGCGCGCTCTTACCCCGCCCAGGCCAGATCGACTACACCGCCCGTATCCGCCGCGCTCAGTCGGCAACCTCTGAACAGACCGTTTTTAGCGCCGCGATTCCCGCAGGAAATAGAGCCCGCCAATAACAAACGCCACCCCGATAATCATTGCCAGCGGTCCGCCGAATCCCGCGCCTTCCCTTGGCGCAATCGGCGTAAACGCCAGCTGGCCGCCGAAAATTGCGTAGAGCCCGATCCCGAGCAGTACAAGCCCTACGATCACCAGCCCACCATCGGTCCTTTTTCCTCGCACAATACCTCCCCACCTGCTGTGGCCAAGTGCCGCACCCGCCACAACGAGCATCGCGTTACCTTGTATCCAAGCCTGCCTCGAAAGCGCCCATAAAAAAAGCCCGACCCCCATGACTGGGAATCGGGCTTCGGATTAATGCCTGGCGGTGACCTACTCTCACATGGGGAGGCCCCACACTACCATCGGCGCAGAGCAGTTTCACTTCCGAGTTCGGGATGGGATCGGGTGGTTCCTACTCGCTATTGCCGCCAGACAAACTGGCCAGATAACCCGGCTTGTGCCGAGTCGTCTGAATTCGGAATGCATTCTAGGCTTGTGTACTTGGTGATGTGTCAGACGAGACCACCAACACTTTGGGTGTTATATGGTCAAGCCGCACGGGCAATTAGTACTGGTTAGCTACACGCGTTACCGCGCTTCCACACCCAGCCTATCAACGTTGTAGTCTTCAACGGCCCTACAGGGACCTCGAGGGTCCAGGGAGATCTCATCTTCAGGTGGGTTTCCCGCTTAGATGCTTTCAGCGGTTATCCCTTCCGCACTTAGCTACCCGGCAGTGCCACTGGCGTGACAACCGGAACACCAGAGGTGCGTCCATCCCGGTCCTCTCGTACTAAGGACAGATCCTGTCAAATCTCCGACGCCCACGGCAGATAGGGACCGAACTGTCTCACGACGTTCTAAACCCAGCTCGCGTACCACTTTAAATGGCGAACAGCCATACCCTTGGGACCTGCTTCAGCCCCAGGATGTGATGAGCCGACATCGAGGTGCCAAACACTGCCGTCGATATGGACTCTTGGGCAGTATCAGCCTGTTATCCCCGGAGTACCTTTTATCCGTTGAGCGATGGCCCTTCCATACAGAACCACCGGATCACTAAGACCTGCTTTCGCACCTGCTCGACGTGTCTGTCTCGCAGTTAAGCACCCTTATGCCTTTGCACTCGTCGCGCGATTTCCGACCGCGCTGAGGGTACCTTCGCACTCCTCCGTTACTCTTTGGGAGGAGACCGCCCCAGTCAAACTACCCACCACACACGGTCCCCGACCTGGATTACAGGCCTGGGTTAGAACTCCAAACTTGCCAGGGTGGTATTTCAAGGTTGGCTCCACCGAGACTGGCGTCCCGGCTTCAAAGCCTCCCACCTATCCTACACAAACAAGCTCAAAGTTCAGTGTGAAGCTGTAGTAAAGGTTCACGGGGTCTTTCCGTCTAGCCGCGGGTACACAGCATCTTCACTGCGATTTCAATTTCACTGAGTCTCGGGTGGAGACAGCGCCGCCATCGTTACGCCATTCGTGCAGGTCGGAACTTACCCGACAAGGAATTTCG
>NZ_KB897926.1:80646-247125 GCF_000377285.1 Thioalkalivibrio sp. ALE25
TTCGCGGCCCACCAGGAGATTGAACTTCTGGTCAGTCCCCCCGAGCTCCATGTCCGCCTTCAACGCCACGGAGTCGTAGCCCTGGATGAGGGGGTACAGGAACTCGTGGATCGCGATCGGCTGGTGTTCGGTGTAGCGCTTGTGGAAGTCGTCGCGCTCGAGCATGCGCGCCACGGTCTGGCGCGAGGCAAGCTGGACCATGCCTGCGGCGCCCAGCGGTTCCATCCAGGTGGAATTGAAGACGACCTCCGTACGCTCGGGATCGAGGATGCGGAACACCTGCTCGCGATAGGTCGCGGCATTGCGCTCGATATCCTCGCTGGACAGCGGCGGGCGAGTGGCGTTCTTGCCCGAGGGATCGCCAATGCGGCCGGTGAAATCGCCGATCAGGAACAGGATATGGTGCCCCAGATCCTGCAGCTGGCGCAGCTTGTTGATCAGCACCGTATGGCCCAGGTGCAGGTCCGGGGCGGTGGGGTCGAATCCCGCCTTGATCCGCAAGGGGCGGCCCGTCTTGAGACGCTCGACGAGATCGTCCTCGAGCAGGATTTCATCGGCGCCGCGACGAATCACGGCCAGCTGGTCTTCGAGTTCCATGTCGCCCCTTGTTCGAGATCGGAGAACCGGCCGGGCGGGCCGGACGCGCGCAAGGATACCGCGAGGCCCGGACAGACGCGAAACACGGCCGTGGTCCAGAATGGGTCCAACACGGCCTGAGGAACACGCGCATGACACAACGCTTTATCGGATTGATGTCCGGCACCAGCCGGGACGGCGTGGACGCCGTCCTCACCGAGATCCGCGAGGACGGGGCCGTCACCGTCGTGGATCACTGCCAGCTGGACTACCCCGACGACCTGGCCCTGGAACTGGCGACCGCCGCCACCAGCGAGGCCCTGCAATACCGGCACCTCGGGATGCTGGACGCACGTCTGGGGATGCTGTTCGCCCGCGCGGTCCAGACCCTGCTCGACCAGACCGGCCTGGCACCCGGCGGGATTCGCGCGATCGGCAGTCACGGACAGACCGTTCACCACGCCCCGGACGCCGAACCGCCCTTCACCTGGCAGATCGGAGATCCGTTCCGTATTGCGGAGGCCACAGGGATCGACACCGTGGCCCAGTTTCGCCCGCGCGACATCGCCGCCGGGGGCGAGGGTGCCCCGCTGGCCTGCGGCTTTCATGCGATGCAGTTCGGCGCACCGGACGAGACGCGCGCGGTGCTGAACCTCGGAGGCATCGCCAACGTCACCTGGCTGCCACCCGGGGCACCCGTGATCGGCTTCGACTGCGGACCCGCCAATACCCTGATGGACGACTGGAACCGGCGCCACCACTCGACCTCGTTCGACCGGGATGGTGACTGGGCACGCAGCGGAACACCCGACCCCGAGCTACTGGCCCGACTGCTGGAGGACCCGTTCTTCCGGCGCCCCCCGCCCAAGAGCACGGGACCCGAGTACTTTTCCCCCGCGTGGCTGCGCCATGTCGCGGGTGACCGCCTCGACCAGCTCCGGCCCGAGGACCTCCAGGCCACCCTGGCCGAACTGACGGTGGAAGGCGTACGCCGCGCCCTGACGCATCTGGATCCGCAGCCGCCCGCCCGCCTGCTGGTGTGTGGCGGCGGCGCGCACAACCGCTACCTGATGCAGCGCCTGGCGCAGGCTCTGCCCGATACCCGCGTGGAGTCCACCGAACGCCATGGCATCCCTCCGCAACAGGTGGAAGGCGCCGCATTTGCGTGGCTGGCGGCCCGCACCCTTGCGGGGGAGCCCGGCAACCTTCCCGAGGTAACCGGTGCACGTGGGCCGCGGGTACTCGGCTGCATCATCCCCGGCCACGCCCGCCCCACCGATCCCGCGGACCAGGGCCGGTAACAAAAAAGGCCCGATCCACCGGATCGGGCCTTCGCCTGAGTCGCTTGCGGTCGGCTTCAGACCGAGAAGCTGGAGCCGCAGCCGCAGGTCGTGGTGGCGTTCGGGTTGCGGATGACGAACTGCGCGCCCTCCAGGCCCTCGGTGTAGTCGATCTCGGCGCCGGCCAGATACTGGAAGCTCATCGGATCGATCAGCAGGGTCACCCCGCCATTCTCGACCACGGTGTCGCCATCACCCACGGTTTCGTCAAAGGTGAAGCCGTACTGGAAGCCGGAGCAACCGCCGCCGCTGACGAACACGCGCAGCTTCAGGTTGTCGTTGTTCTCTTCCTCGATCAGCCCCTTCACCTTGGTGGCCGCGGCATCGGTAAAGATCAGCGGGCTGGGGATTTCGATGTCCATCTCCGCTTCGGACGTCATGGGCTCGGACATTCGGGGCCTCCTGTAATAATCATTTTCATTCACGCTACGGAAGACTGAGCCCCAGAGTCAAGAATGCCCACCTTCCGTGGGATTGGTCAGGGCCTGGGTCTCGCCAGGCCCCTCCAGTTCACCCTGGAGCGGGTGATCCACCCGCTTGAGCAGGCCGTCGATCTGCGCGCCTTCCGCCATCTGCAGCATGGTGTAGTAGAGATTGCCCACCAGACGGGCCGTCTCGCCGAGTTCCACATGCTCGCCTACATGGACATCGCCCTGCACCTCTCCGTTCATCAGCAGGTGCGGGACCGCGATATGGCCCTCGATCACGCCCCCGTCCGCCACCACCAGAACGGCGGCCGGATCGGTGGTGGCCCGGATATCGCCGATCACGCGACCCTCGATGTGCAACCCGCCCCCGAACTCGACATCGCCATGGATCACCGTATTGCGCCCAACCAGCGTGTCCACCTTGCCCGCCCGGCGGCCCTTCTTGCGTCCCATCATTGCATGCCCTCCAGCAGGCGATCCCAGTCGGCCCGTTCGGAAACCGGATCCAGTTCCTCGTCATCTTCGGCGCTCGCGCGCAGCGTCAGGTGTCGCGGCTCGAAGCCCTCCGGCAGCCGGATCCGGACGCGCTGATGCCGCAGCAACCGCAGCTCTTCCAGCGTACGCCCGGAATCCAGCCCCAGCGCCTCGGCATCCAGGGTGCTCGGCTCTTCCGCGTCCGCCGCGAGGCCGTCCACCTCCAGCGACCAGCGCAGATCCACCGAGCGGCCCAGCCCCGGACGGTAAAGCTGAAAGCTGACATCGAACACACCGGACTGCCCGGTCGGCTGCAACCGGAGGGCCCGGATGCCCAGACCGTCCTCGCCCGAGCCTTCCGCGAGACGCTGATAAAACGCCAGTTCGTCGCGCAACGTCTGCAGTTCTTTCTCCTGGCGCTCGATGTCACCGGCATAGGCCGCCAGCTCGGCCTCCTTGATTGCCAGGTGCTGCTCGGCGCGGCGCAGCGCCTCCTCGGCGCTCTGGCGCGCGGCGACCTCCCGCTCCAGGTCCGCCCGCAGGGCGTCGATCCCTGCCTGCGGTTCCACACCCGCCGTCCCGTCGTGTCGCTCGCTGGCCAGCCAGCCCAGTCCCCCGGCAACCGCAGCCAGGACCAGCGCGATTGTCAGCAGGCCGGCCCACCACGTTCCGCGGCGCCGTCCGGACGCCCGCCGCCGAGCCGGGATCCGCGGCCGCCGGGGCAGACGCGGCACCGGAATACTCATGCGGCCAGACCCGGCATCAGGGGAAGACCGGCAGCGCGTCCAGGCCTGCGGTTTCCGGCTGGCCAAACATCAGGTTCATGTTCTGCACGGCCTGCCCGGCCGCGCCCTTCACCAGGTTGTCGATCACCGAAAGCACCATCAGTCGACCGGAATGCGGCGGCTGCGCCAGCGCCACCCGACAGACATTGGTGCCGCGCACACTGGAGGTCTGCGGATGGGCCCCGGGCGACAGCACGTCGACAAACGGCTCGTCGCGGTAGCGCTGCTCGAAACAGACCTGCCAGTCCGCATCCGCCGCCAGCGGGCGCAGATAGAGGGTCGCGTGAATCCCGCGCGTCATGGGCACCAGATGCGGCTGGAAGATCAGCC
Source organism: Thioalkalivibrio sp. ALE25 (assembly GCF_000377285.1). NCBI lineage: Bacteria > Pseudomonadati > Pseudomonadota > Gammaproteobacteria > Chromatiales > Ectothiorhodospiraceae > Thioalkalivibrio > Thioalkalivibrio sp. ALE25. Next base: position 84,580 of record NZ_KB897926.1, read on the forward strand.
CCACGGACTGCCCGGCCACCCCGCTCAGCGTCTGATGGATCTCCGGCCAATGCCGGTGCCCGCCGCTGGCGTAGGCACGAAAGTCCTCCTGCACCTCGGCGAACAACCCGCCGATCTGCGCCTTGCGCCCAGCCCCGCTGACACCGCTCTTGGCATCCGCGATCACGTCCGCCGGATCGATCAGGCCGGCCTCCAGCAGGGGCAGCACCGCAAGCGTCACGGCCGTCGGATAACAGCCCGGCACCGCAATCAGGCGGGCATCGCGGATGAGCGCCCGGTTCAGCTCCGGCAGGCCGTACACGGCCTCGCCCAGATACTCGGGCGCGCCATGGGCCTGCCCGTACCACTGCGCCCACAGATCGGGATCGCGGATGCGGAAATCCGCCGACAGATCGATGATGCGCGTGCCCCGCTCCAGCAGGGGCGCGGCCAGCGCGTGGGCCACCCCGTGCGGGGTCGCGAAAAAGACCACGTCGCACTCGCCCAGGGTCGCCTCGTCCGGCGCCTGAAACACCGCGTCGACCGCGCCACGCAGGCTCGGGAACAGTTCGGCCACGGGCGTGCCCGCCTCGCCCCGCGAGGTCACCACCTGCAGATCGGCCGCCGGGTGCCGCGCCAGCAGGCGCAGCAATTCCACACCGGTATAGCCGGTGGCACCGACAACCCCGATGCGGATGGGTTTGCTGTTGGTTGCATTCGTCATGCTGCGGCATGATACCGCCTTGGCCGGGGCCACGGAACGCACGCCCGCCCTGCCAGTCCACATTTGCAGGCTATTCGATCAACGGATCACACCTCATGAGCAAAGTCAGGATCGACCGCAAGGCCATCTTCGGAGGCATCTTCATCATCGCGCTGGTCGCCATTGCCGCGACCATCTGGCTGACCGACGACGGCATGCGCCCGGCGCCCGCCTTCGCCGCCACCACACTGGATGGCGAACAGGTGTCGCTGGAGGACTACGAGGGACGGCCGGTGATGATCTCGTTCTGGGCCACCAACTGTCCCTCCTGCATTCGCGAGATCCCGGAACTGATCCACCTGCACGAGACCTACGCGGACAAGGGATTCGAGCTGCTCGCGGTCGCGCTGTCCTACGACCCGATCAACCGCGTGGAGGCCATGCGCGAGGATCGCGGGATGCCCTACAAGGTCATCCACGACAGCGACGATGCCTTTTCCCAGGCCTACGGCGGCGTACGCCTTACGCCGACCACCTTCCTGATCTCGCCGAATGGCCGCATCGTCTATCAGAAGCTGGGCGACCCGGACTTCGAACAGATCGAACGCCACCTGGAACGCTGGCTCTCGTAAGCCCGGCACCGCCCGACGAGAAGGACCTCCATGCAAGCGTACAACTGGTTCCTAAGCCTGCACGTGATCTTCATGGTCACCTGGTTCGCCGGGCTGTTCTATCTGCCCCGCCTGTTCGTCTATCACGCGATGACCGAGGACGCCCTGGGCCACGAGCGCTTCAAGATCATGGAGCGCAAGCTGTTCTACGGGATCATGACCCCCGGCGCCCTGATCACCATTGCCTTCGGCGTGGCCATGCTGGTGGATCGCTCGTTCTACCTGGCCGAGCCGTGGATGCACTTCAAGCTGACCCTGATCGCGATCCTGGTCGCCTATCACGTCTGGTGCGGCAAGATCGTGCGCGACTTCCGCGACGACCTGAACCGTCGCGATCACACCTGGTATCGCTGGTTCAACGAGGTGCCGGTCCCCATCCTGGTGGGCGCGGTGGTGTTGGTGATCAACCGCTCGATCCCCGACGCCCTGATCGCCATCGGGGTGGTGCTCGGGATCTTCCTGCTGAGCGCGCTGATCGCGCTGTGGCGGACCAGCCGCAACGGATAGCGGGCCCCCCGGACAACCGCGGGCGCCGGAACACGGACTCCCGGCGTCAGGTCTTGCCGGCGCGCACCAGGCCGCCCAACCCCGCCTGGACCAGGGCGTTATTGAGCAGCGAGCGGATCTGGTCGGCGTTCTCCAGCAGCCGGCATTGCGCCAGCAGCGCCTCGGCGCGGTCGGTGGAGAAGCTGCGGATCACCCATTTCACCCGCGGGATCGAGGAAACGCTGACGCTCAGGCTGTCGATCCCCATCCCCAGCAGCAGGATCACTGCGGCCGGGTCGGCCGCCATCTCCCCGCACACGCTGACCGGCTTGCCGGCCCGGTGGGAGCCCTCGGTGATCGTCTCCAGCGCGTGGATACAGGCCGGGTGCAGGGTGTCGTAGAGGTGCGCCACGCGGGCGTTGTTGCGATCCACCGCCAGCAGGTACTGGACCAGGTCATTGGTGCCCACCGAAAGAAAATCCACCCGCCGGGCGAGCATCTCCGACATGTAGACCGCCGCCGGCACCTCCACCATGACGCCGATCCGCGGCATCGGGATGCGGAAGCCCTCGTCCAGGAGTTCCTCACGCGCCCGGTTGAGCAGGCTCATCGAACCCTTCAGTTCATCCAGCGCCGAGATCATCGGGAACAGGATCTGCAGGTTGTCGTGTGACCGGCTCGCCTTGAGCATCGCCCGCAGCTGGGTCAGGAAGATCTCCGGGTGGTCCAGCGAGATGCGGATGCCGCGCCAGCCGAGGAACGGGTTGTCCTCCTTGACCGGGAAGTACGGCAGGGCCTTGTCGCCGCCGATATCCAGGGTCCGCAGGGTCACCGGCATGGGATCGAAGGAGGCGAGCACCTGCTCGTACAGCTGGACCTGCTCCTCCTCGCCGGGGAAGCGGTCGCGGATCATGAACGGGACCTCGGTGCGGTACAGCCCCACCCCCTCGGCCCCGGATTCCAGCGACGGCTTGATATCCGCCAGCAGCCCGGAATTCGCCAGCACCGGCACGGCGACCCCGTCCCGGGTCTCGGCCGCGTCCTTGGCCAGCGCACGCAGGTCCTCCGCCAGCTCGCGCTCCTCGCGCACCAGGCGCTCGAACTCCGCGCGCAACTCGGCGTTGGGGTTCACGAACAGCCGGCCGCGATAGCCGTCGACCAGGATCTCGCGCCCCTCCAGGCGGCCCACCGGGAGCTCGGACACCCCCATGACCGCCGGGATGTTCAGCGCGCGCGCGAGGATCGCGATATGCGAGGAACCGGTCCCCTTGGCCGAGACCATCGCCCCCAGCCGCTCGATCGGCACCTCCGCCAGGTGCGACGCGGTCAGGTCGTCCCCGACCAGGATGCCGCCCTCGGGAAACTCGTCCTGGCTGCGATCCGCCGGCAGCAGGTGCGACAGCACGCGCCGACCGAGGTCACGCACGTCGGCCGCGCGCTCACGCAGGTACGGGTCCTCCATGTCCTCGAACACCCGCACGCTCTCGCGCACCGTGTCGCGCAGCGCGGCGGGCGCCCACTGGCCGTTGCGGATGCGCGCCTCGGTCTTGTGCACCAGCGAGTCGGACCCCAGCAGCATCAGGTAGGCATCGAACAGCACCTGCTCGTCCGGCCCCAGGGCCTCGCCCATACGCTGCTTCAGGTCCTCGATCTCGGTGCGCGTCTCCGCGACCGCCTGCTTGAAGTGCTCCAGCTCGCCGTCCACCCCGGCACTCTCGCGATCCGGGATGGAATCGAGATCGGCCAGCCGGTAGGCCACCACGGCGCGCCCGATGGCTACGCCGGGCGAGCCGGCGATGCCGGTGGCCTCGACGTTCACATGACCGATCAGCGGGGTCTCGGAGGATATCTCGTCGTTGAACTCGGCGTAGGCGATCGCCCCGGCCAGCTGCGCGGCCAGGGTGATCAGGAAGGAGACGTGTTCGTCATCGAACTTGCGCGCCTGGTGCTGTTGCACCACCAGCACGCCCAGCAGGCTGCGCTGATGGATGATCGGCACGCCCAGGAACGCGAGGAAGTGCTCCTCGCCGGTCTCCGGGAAGTAGCGAAAGCGCGGGTGATCCTGGGCGCTGTCGAGGTTGACCGGCTCGGCGCGCGAGGCGACCAGACCGACCAGGCCTTCCGACGGGTCCATCTCGACCTGCCCCACCGATTCCGAACGCAGACCTTCCGAGGCCATCAGCACCAGGCGCCCGGACTGTGGCGACTTCAGGTAAATCGAGCAGACATCGATCTCCAGCGCCGCCTTCACCCGCGTGACGATGATGTGCAGTGCTTCGAAGAAATCGGCCGCACCATTGACCTCCTGCACCACGCGGCGCAGGACCTCGAGCATCGAGGGCTGCTTCGGGACCGTCAACGCGAGGACACCGACGGGCGGTTCAGCGAGGGTTCCGGGGTGCGGCTATCGGAACCGCGGGCGCGCCCCTGATCCAGCTCGGGGAACATCAGCGGCACCAGTTCGCACAGCGCCCGGCGGTAGACCTGGCGCTTGAAGTGCACGACCTCGCGCGCCGGGCGCCAGTAGTCGATCCAGCGCCAGTCATCGAATTCCGGGGTTTCCATCGCATCCAGCACCACGTCGTTCTCGTCTCCGACCATGCGCAACAGGAACCAGCGCTGCTTCTGGCCGATACAGACCGGGCGCTGATGACGCCGGACCATGCGCTCCGGCAGGCGATAGCGCAGCCAATGGCGGGTAGCGCCCAGCACCTCGACGTGCCGGGGGAACAGGCCGGTCTCCTCGCGCAACTCGCGGTACATCGCCTCTTCCGGCGTTTCTTCCGCGTGCACGCCCCCCTGGGGGAATTGCCAGGCCTCCTGACCGACCCGCTTGCCCCAGAACAGCTGTCTTTCCGCGTTGCACAGGATGATGCCTACGTTTGCGCGATACCCGTCACAATCAATCACTTGCATCAGCCAGACGCTTTTCTATTACTGGCATTGTTCCACAGCCGGCGCCCTGGCGGCAAAGCCCCTACCCGGCCTCCGGTGCCGGCCCGACGGGGGATGCGAGGCTGCAGGCTGCCACGCCCGCCGGTACACTTTCGCCCGACTCATGCCAACCCGAGAATCACCTCATGGCCCTGGCCCTGTTCGACCTCGACAACACCCTTCTTGCCGGCGACAGCGATCACGCCTGGAACCAGTTCCTGGCCGAGGTAGGCGCCGTGCACCCGACCTGCCACGCCGAGACCAATGACCGCTTCTACCAGGAGTATGTCGCGGGCGTGCTCGATATCCACGAGTTCTGCCGCTTCGCGTTCAGCCCGCTGGCCGAGCACCCGCGCGCGCAGCTGGAACAATGGCGCGAGCAGTTCCTCGAGACGCTGATCCGGCCGATGATCGCCCCCGGCGCCCAGCGTCTGCTGGACAAGCACCGCGAGGCCGGAGACGAGCTGGTCATCATCACCGCGACCAACCAGTTCGTGACCCAGCCGATTGCCGACCTCCTCGGCGTGGACCACCTGATCGCCACCCTGGCGGAGGAACGCGAAGACGGGGAGTTCACCGGCGAACTGACCGGCGTGCCCTGCTTTCAGGAGGGCAAGATCGAGCGCCTGCGCCAGCACCTCGCCGATCACCCGGACCCCGAGGGCACCATCACGCAGGCCAGCTTCTACAGCGACTCACGCAACGACATCCCCCTACTGGAGCAGGTCGGCCGCCCGGTGGCCGTGGATCCGGACCCCACCCTCGCGGAACATGCCCGCAACAAGGGCTGGCCGGTCATCTCGCTGCGCGACACCACGGCTTAAGGCGACACCCGAGCCACTGGCTCGGGTGAGTTGATTGCACCACGAAGCCCACGAAGGCACGAAGAAAGGCAAGGTCAAGGGCGTTTTCACCACGGAGGGCACAGAGATCACGGAGAAAGACAGGGGGGGGTTCGGGATGATTGTTCAGGATGACCCGTAGGCTGGAACCAAGCCATTCGGCGCCAGCAAGGCTTGCAACAAAAGGATTTTCTTCGAGCCTTCGTGCGCTTCGTGGTGCAACCGCCCTTGACCTTTACAGTGCTGACGCCGCCTGGCGCGCAGAGCGATCTGCGTTACTCAAAGACCGCCGCGATCTGCGCCAGGCGCTGGCCAGCCGGGGTATCCCCCTTGCCGGCGGCCACGACCGCATCGCGGTAGCCCGTCACCAGCTCCGGCACCACGGCTGTCACCTGCTTGCGGCGCAGACGCCCGGCGCCGGTGACCGGCCAGGTCGCGCGGAAGTCGCAGTTATCCAGCGCATCGCAGACCCACAGGCTCCACTCGTGCCGCGTCACGTCGATCTCGTGCTGGCGGATCACCAGGCGATAGACATGCTCGGCATTCATGTCCGCCATGCCCACCCCGGGACCCACGTGCTCCACCTGCAGCTCGGCGGCGATCCGGTTGATCTCCTGCTCCAGCGCGACCAGGGCCTGGTCGACCTCCGCATTCAGCGTACCGCCGGCCTTGGCGGCGGCGACCAGGGGACGGATGGACTCGACTTCGAACTCGTGGCTCATGCTGCGTACACTCCCGGGATTCGTAACAAGAACGCCCCGGGGGTGCCGGGGCGCGCGCAACCTTAGCACGGGAGCCCCCCTTCATGAATCATCCTCCGATCGCGCTGAGCATTGCCGGCTCCGACCCCGGCGGCGGTGCGGGTCTGCAGGCCGACCTGACCACCTTCACCCGCCTCGGCGTACACGGGGCCACGGCGGTGACCGCGATCACCGTGCAGGACACCCGCAACGTGGTGGATTTCACCGTGCTCCCGCCGGAGCAGCTGCGCGCCCAGATCGAGGTCACCCTCGCGGATCTCGAGGTCGCGGCGATCAAGATCGGCATGCTCGGCTCGGTGGAGAATGTCACCGTCGTCTCCGCACTGCTGGGCGCGCACCCGCATATCCCGGTAGTACTGGACCCGGTAATGGTCGCCGGCGGCGGCGGCGCGCTGGCGACCGAGGCGGTCGTCGACGCCACGCGCGAGGCCCTGCTGCCGCGGGCCACGCTGATCACCCCGAACGGCCCCGAAGCCGCCCGCCTGGCCCGCAGCGAGGACCCCGCGCAGTGGGGCCACCAGCTGCGCCAGCTGGGCGCGCGCAACGTGCTGGTCACCGGCGGGCACGAGGGCACCGAACAGGACCCGATCATCAACCGCCTCTACCGCGAGGACGACCACGTGCGCCCGTTCGAGCTGCCACGCCACCCGGCCGGCTTCCACGGCTCCGGCTGCACCCTGGCCGCGGCGATCGCCGCCTTCCTCGCCCGTGGCCGCGATATCGAGCCAGCCGTAATCGAGGCCCAGGCCTTCATGAACGATGCCATCGCCCGCGGCTACGCCCCCGGTCACGACCAGCACATCCCCAACCGCCTGTGCCCGCATGACGACTGACAGCCGAGCGCCCCTGCGCGGGCTTTACTTCATCACCCCCGCGGTACCGGAGAGCGCGGACCCGCGCGCGACCCACCTCGCCCGTGCCGCGGCCGCACTGCGCGGCGGCGCCAGCCTGATCCAGTTCCGCGACAAGCAGCTCGCGGGCGACGCGCGCGAGGCGATCGCCCGCGAGCTGGTCGCCCTCGCTCACACGCACGGTGCGCGCTGCATCATCAACGACGACACCAAGCTGGCCGCGCGCACCCAGGCCGACGGCGTGCATCTGGGCCGCGACGATCCGGACCCGACCGCGGCCCGCGCGCTTCTGGGACCAAACGCGATCATCGGGGTCTCCTGCTACAACGAACTGGCGCGCGCCGAAGCTGCCGCCCGGGCCGGTGCGAGCTATGTCGCCTTCGGCACCATGTTCGCCTCCCCGACCAAGCCAGAGGCCGCCTTCGCCGGGCCGGAGCTGATCCGCCAGGCGCGCGCGGCCCTGGACCTGCCGATCTGCGGCATCGGCGGCATCACCCCGGACAACGCGGGCGAGGTGGTCGCGGCCGGGGCGGATCTGGTCGCCGTGATCCAGGGCATCAGCGCCGCGCCTGACCCGGAGGCCGCCGCCCGGCGCATCAGCACACTGTTCGACTGACCACTTTGCACGCGCCCGCGGCCGTCGCTATGGTTGCCGGGCCTACCGAATTCCGAACTCAACGAAATACAGGACACCGTCATGCAGGAAACCGAGCGTCTGTTCGAGGCCGCCAAGCAGCACATCCCCGGGGGCGTGAACTCCCCGGTCCGCGCGTTCAAGGGCGTGGGCGGCACCCCGATCTTCATGGACCGCGCCAACGGCGCCTACATGTGGGACGCCGACGGCCAGCGCTATATCGACTACATCGGCTCCTGGGGCCCGATGGTCGCCGGCCACGCCCACCCCGAGGTGATCGAGGCGGTGCGCGAGGCCTGCAACAACGGCCTGTCCTTCGGCTGCCCGACCCGGCTGGAGAACGACATGGCCGCGAAGGTCTGCGAACTGGTGCCGTCGATGGACCTGGTACGCATGACCAACTCGGGCTCCGAGGCCACGATGAGCGCGATCCGGCTGGCGCGCGGCTACACCGGGCGCGACCGCATCGTGAAGTTCGAGGGCAACTACCACGGCCATGGCGACTCGCTGCTGGTGAAGGCCGGCTCCGGCGCCCTGACCCTCGGCCAGCCGAGCTCCCCCGGCGTGCCGAAGGAGCTGGCCGCCCTGACCAGCACCCTCACCTATAACGACGCCGACGGCGTGCGCGCCTTCTTTGCCGAGAAGGGCGACGAGGTCGCCTGCATCATCGTCGAGCCGATTGCGGGCAACATGAACTGCATCCCGCCGGAACCGGGCTTCCTGGAAGCCCTGCGCGAGGTCTGCGACCAGCACGGGGCGGTGCTGATCTTCGACGAGGTGATGACCGGCTTCCGCGTCTCGAAGAACTGTGCACAGGGCTATCTTGGCGTCACCCCGGACCTGACCACGCTGGGCAAGATCATCGGCGGCGGCATGCCGGTGGGGGCCTTCGGCGGCAAGCGCGCGATCATGGAACACCTCTCGCCGCTGGGCCCGGTCTACCAGGCCGGCACCCTGTCCGGGAACCCGATCGCGATGACCGCCGGGCTCAAGACCCTGGAGATCCTGTCCCGTCCGGGCTTCCACGACGAACTGGAGCAGCGCACGAAGAAGGTCGTCGCGGGCTTCGAGGACGCCGCGCGCGAGGCCGGGGTCGCCCTGACCACCAACCAGGTGCCGGGCATGTTCGGCCTGTTTTTCTCGGACCAGAAGGTCACCGACTTCGCCGGGGCCACCGCCTGCGACACCGCCGCCTTCGGCCGCTTCTTCCACGCGATGCTGGGCGAGGGCATCTACCTGGCCCCCAGTGCCTTCGAGGCCGGCTTCATGTCCAACGCCCACTCGGACGCGGACCTCGACGCCACCATCGAGGCCGCCCGCAAGTGCTTCAAGGCGCTCTGAGCGCGCTTTCTCCCCCCTGAACAGTGGGCCGGCAACCCCAGCGGCTTGCCGGCCCACTGTGTCCTGACTCACGACCCGGCACCACGCACGAATGATCGACACGCTCATCCAGTCACCGTTGGCGCTGGGGCTGCTATTTGTGCTTCTGGGGCTGGTCGCCGGTATCCCGGCCGGGATGTTCGGCATCGGCGGCGGGCTGATCCTGGTGCCGGTATTTGTCGCCATCTTCAGCCTGTTGGCCTTCGACTCGGCCAGCCTGGTGCAGCTCGCGGTCGGCTCCTCGCTGGGCGCGATCATCCACACCGCGATCCTCTCCGCCCGCGCCCACCACCGCCGCGGCGGAGTAGACGGCACGGCCGTGCGGCGCCTGCTGCCGGGGATCATCGTCGGGGCCCTGCTCGGGGCCTGGCTGGCAACGCGCATCGACTCCGACCACCTGGGGCGCATCTTCGGTGCCTTCGAGGTCGCGATCGGGATCTGGATGCTGCTGAACGTTCAGCCGCCGAAGGCGCCCGTGCCGAGGCGCAGCGTCTGGCTGGGCGGCGGCACCGTGATCGGGGCCGTCTCCTCGCTGATCGGCATCGGCGGCGGCACGCTGACCACGCCGTTCCTGGTCAGCCAGGGGCTGGAACTGCGCCGGGCGATCGGCTCGGCCGCAGCCCTCGGCGTGCCGATCTCCATCGGCGCGAGCCTGGTGTTCGCCCTGCCGCAGTGGACCGATCCAACCTACCAGGCGCCCGAGTGGGCACTGGGCTATCTCTATCTGCCGGCCATCCTCGGCGTGGTGATCGGGACCGCCATCAGCGTACGCGCAGGCGTCTGGCTGACCCACCACCTCCCGGTGGCCATCCTCCGCCGCGGCTTCGCCGGCGTGCTGATCCTCGCCGGCATCCTGATGCTCCTGCGCTAGCCCCCACGGGTCAGCGCTCCCCTGTGCGTGAACGGCCGGTTGCGCCATGGCGGTGGCAGCGACTGTTTCGCCATTCGGTGTTTACGGCGCCTTCGGTCCACCGCCTGCCTGATGGTGGCTGGCCCTGGTTTAGCATCGGGTGTTTACGGTGGCTCCGGTCCACATACTGCCCGGCGCTGACTCGCCAGCGCGCCCCGAGGTCCTTTCTTTCTTGCCCAATAAAGGACCCAAAGAAGGGCACCCGGATTTCGCCCGGGAACCTTGCTCCAGGGTCCTCGGGCCGGCGGCGCTGAACTCGCTACGCTGCGCTTCGCTCAGACATCCAGCGCCTTCTCCCGGCCCGAGAACCCTCCGCAAGGGGCTCCATACGGGGGAGGAAGGTCAAGACAGAAGGCACTCCGACCCCACGGCACAACAACGGCCTAGCCGTCCGACAGCCCCCCGGCGCCCGCTCGCGGGCGCGGCACGCAACGGCCGAGGGCCGAGCGTGCCCAGGATGTCGGAAGACCTAGCCTTAATCCACTGGCAAGACCATCGGGACGGCCGTTGTCTTGACCTTAAGCCCCCCGTTGTCGTCGCGCCGAGTGGAGAGGGTTTTCGCGGGGAAAAAGGCGCTGGATGTCTGAGCGGAGCCGAAGGCGTAGCGAGTTCAGCGCCGCCCGCGAAAATCCTCGGAGCGAGGGAAACCCCGGCCCGCGCAGCGGGCCGGGGTCGCGGCAGTCGGGCGTGTTTCTTGGTGACTTCTTTGCACGAGCAAAGAAGTCACTCGGGGCGCGCTGGCGAGTCAGCGCTCGGCAGTATGTGGACCGAAGCCACCGTAAACACTGGATGCCGAACCAGGACCAGCCACAGCCAGACGGCGGGGGAAGCCCCAAAGTCAGGCGATAAGATGGGTGGCGAGAGCAAACCACAGCGGCAGGGTGATCAGCGACAGCGCCGTCGTCAGCGTCACCGCCGCCGCATAGAGCCCGGTATCCAGCCGGAACCGATCACAGAACACCAGCCCCAGCACCATCGCCGGCATCGCCGCCTCCAGTACCGACCCGACACCGGGCACCCCCTCGAGCCCCGTCCACAACACCAGCCCGAGGGCAGAGACGGGAGCCAGGACCAGCTGGACCACGGCCACCACCGCCAGCGGCCGGGCATCGTGCCCGCGAAAGCGGTTGAACACCAGCGCCAGCCCCAGCGAGAACAGCATCAAGGGCGCCACACTGTCGGCCAGAAACCCGAGAAAGACATCCAGCCAGTCGACCAGCGGGACACCGGCAAGATTCAGCACCACGCCGACCACCGCCGCCCAGATGGACGGCACCGCCGCCAGGGCCCGGAGCGGGCTGCCGCCCCCGTACAGGCGCACGGCCTCGGGATCCCCGTAGCGCCGCGCCAGCAGCACCCCCAGGGTCAGTACCAGCGGAAGACAGGCGAACAGGTCGTACTGGATCGCCACCGCGCGCCCAGGGTCGCCAAACAGGCTGTCGAGTACCGGCAGGCCCAGATAGGTCGCGTTGGGCCAGGCCGCCGCCAGCAGCATCGCGCCAATGGCAGCCCGTTCGGCCATGCACACGCGGCAGGCCAGCAACGTGACCCCGACCATCGCCAGGACCGTAAGGCCCGCCACCAGCGCGATCCGCAGGGAGTCGAGGCCCAGCGGCGCGACCCACAGCACCTGCAGGACCAGCGCCGGCAGCAGCAGGTAGTACACCAGGGTGGTCAGGACCCGGCGGGTGTTGTCGGCGTCCAGGCCGCCGGGCTGCAGTGCGCGCCATACCACGCCGGCGACGATCAGCGCCCCCATCTGGGTCATCACGCTCAGCATGACGGGCCGGCATCCTGGGGAGAGGAGGGCATGGTGAAGGCATCCTTTCGCGCCTGGAGGCGGGGTCGGGGCGGTCAGCGCCCATTCTACGGCGCCGGCACACGCCCCACACGAAAAAACCCGGCGGGGCGGGCACCCGGCCGGGTTCGGTCCTGCGGGCCAGGGCCCGCTGGAGACAGTCGTCCGGGGCGGTTTACGCGCCGCCGGCCTGCTGCTGTTCCTGCTGCTGGCGCTCGACGTCGGCGCGCACCTGTTCCATGTCCAGCTCGCGGACCTTGCCCAGAACCTCGTCCAGCTGGCCGGCGGAGAGCACGCCCGGCTGCGAGAACACGATGATCTGCTCGCGGAAGATCATCAGGGTCGGGATGGAACGGATCTGGAAGGCGCCGGCGATGCCCTGCTCCTCGTCGGTGTTCACCTTGGCGAAGACCACATCGGAATGCTTGCCGGAGGCCTCTTCGAAGGTCGGGGCGAACTGCTGGCACGGGCCGCACCACGGGGCCCAGAAGTCCAGGATGACGATGTCATTCCCGGTGATGGTGGATTCGAAATTGTCCTGCGTGAGTTCCTGAACGGCCATGGAAGAGGCTCCGGTTAAGAATTTGATCCGAAACCTTAACAGCCCCGCCGCCGGGTTTCAGGATTTCGACGCTGCGAGCATGGCCGCTCGCAGCCGCTCCAGGCGTTCGATGGGGTCGTCGGCCTCCAGCAACTGCTGCTTGATCTCGAGATCGATCGGCAGCAGCTCGGTCAGGCGGGCGGCCACCCAGGTCGAGTCGTCAAAGCGCCGTTCCAGGTGGGACCAGGGTGTCCCCAGCTGGTCCAGCAGGCGCTCCAGCAGGTCCGCCAGCGAGGCATAATCGACCGGGAGGCTCACCTCGGGGTATTCCGGCAGCGACTCCACCTCGCCCAGCCACAGGCCGTCGTCGGCGCGGCGGGGGTTGTGGATCACGCGGCGACCCTCGCCCTTCACCAGGATGCCCAGCAGGCCATCCGGCCGCTGATCCCAGTCCACGATGGCCGCCTCTGTCCCTACGCCGTAGAAACCCGCGGAGGGATCGGTCTCGGCCGGGAGCGCCCCGGATTCCGGGGCGGGCTCCGTCGCGACGATCACGAAGCGGCCATCGTCGCGCAGGCAGCGGCGCACCATGTCGAGATAGCGGGTCTCGAAGATGCGCAGCGGCAGCAACCCCTCGGGGAACAGCACCGTGTTCAGCGGAAACAGCGGCAGCGTGGTCATGCATCCTCTCCCGGCGGCGTTGCCGCACCCCAGCGCGGCACCAGGGCATGTTCGACAGCAAGATGATCCAGCACACGGGCCACCATGAAGTCGATCAGGTCGTCGATGGACTGGGGGCGGTGATAGAAGGCCGGGTTGGCCGGCATCACCACCGCGCCCATGCGCGCCAGACGCAGCATGTTTTCCAGATGGATCTCGGAGAACGGGGTCTCGCGCACCACCAGCAGCAGCCGGCGCCGCTCCTTGAGGACCACGTCGGCGGCGCGCTCGATCAGGCCGCGCGAGGCCCCGGTCGCGATCGCCGATACGGTCGCCGTAGTACAGGGGCAGACCACCATCGCCTCCGGGACGGCGGAGCCGCTGGCCACCGGTGCGGTCCACTGCTCGGCCCCGTAGCAGTGGATCTGGTCCGGGGCCGCGCCGTAGAGTTCGGTGAAGTAGCGCGCGATCTCCACCGGACGGCCCGGCACGTCCAGGTCCGTCTCCAGACCGAGGACGACCTGGGCCGGCTTCGACAGCATCAGATGCACCTGAACCCCGGACTCCACCAGACACTGCAGCAGGCGCAGGCCATAGGGGGCCCCGGAGGCACCGGTCAGGGCCAGAGAGATGCTGCGCGGGCGTTCACTCATGCGGGCGTTCCCTGCAGGGCTTCGATCAGGCGCAGGTGCAGCCCGTCGAAGCCTCCGTTGCTCATGATGACCAGCGTATCGCCGGCGCGCGCCGTGGCAAGAATCCCCTGCAGCAGGGACTCGATATCGCGCGCCACGGACAGCCGCTCGCCGAGTTGCCGCTGCAGCCCCTCGGTGGACCAGTCGATCTCCGGGGCATGGTACAGGTGCACCGCATCCGCCTTTTCCAGCGCGGTGCCCAGGGCCTCCGCGTGCACCCCCATGCGCATGGTATTGGAGCGCGGCTCGAGGATCGCCACCAGGCGCCCACCCGGGGCCACCTGTCCGCGCAGCCCCTCAAGGGTCAGGCGGATCGCGGTGGGGTGATGGGCGAAGTCGTCGATCACCCGGATGCCGTCGATCTCGGCGCGGACTTCCTGGCGCCGCCGCACCCCCCGAAACTCCGGAAGCGCTTCAATCCCGGCGGCCAGGGGCACACCGGCATGGCGCGCCGCGCCCAGGGCGGCCAGGGCATTGGCCAGGTTGTGCCGGCCGCTCATGGACCAGGCGACCCGCCCGATCACGGCGCCATCCGCCAGCACCTCGAACTCCGAGGCATCGGCCTTCAGCGGGCGCGCGGCCAGCGCGGCGGACACCCCCGAATCGGGATGGGTGCTCAGGTACTCCACCGGGGTCCAGCAGCCCATCTCCAGCACCCGTTCCAGCGCGGCATCGCCGGCCGGCAGCAGGATGCGCCCCTGGCCCGGCACGGTGCGCACCAGATGATGGAACTGCCGCTCGATCGCGGCCAGATCCGGATAGATGTCGGCGTGATCGAATTCGAGATTGTTCAGCACCAGGGTCCGCGGGCGGTAGTGGACGAACTTGGCTCGCTTGTCGAAGAAGGCGCTGTCGTATTCGTCCGCCTCGATCACGAAGAACGGCGCATCCCCCGGGCGCGCGCTGACCCCGAAATTGCCCGGCACCCCGCCGATCAGGAAACCCGGGGCCATGCCGGCGTATTCCAGAATCCAGGCCAGCAGGCTGGCGGTGGTCGTCTTGCCGTGGGTACCGGCCACCGCCAGCACCCAGCGGTCGCGCAGCAGGTGCTCGGCCAGCCACTGCGGCCCCGAGGTATAGTCCAGCCCGCGCTCCAGCAGCGCCTCGACCACGGGCATGCCCCGCCGCATCACATTGCCGACCACCACCGGGCCGCGGTCGGGCAGCGTGTCCGGATCATGGCCCTCGTGCCAGGTGATCCCCGCCTGCGCCAGCTGGTCACTCATGGGCGGATACAGCTTCTGGTCGGAGCCGGTGACGGTGTAGCCACGGGCCCGGGCGAGCTGGGCCAGCCCGCCCATGAAGGTCCCGCCGATGCCCAGGATGTGCAGGTGCCCGGCGCTCACTGGAACAGCCCGATCGCGGTCTGGGTGAGCACACTGGAGATCACGATGTAGCCCAGCGCAATGAGCATACCCACCAGTCGCATGCCCAGCCCGAGCGCCTGCTGCAGGATGTGGCCGAACACCAGCAGCAGCCAGGCGAAGAGCACCAGCATCCCGAGCACGACGCCGGTGGCCACGTCCTCGGGTTCGCGCGCCGGATCGGGGCCGCCTGCCAGCAGCATCAGCAGCGCCATCAACAGCCCCAGCACCGCGCCCGTGCCTGCCATGGCGGTGAAGGTCTGGCGCCAGCGGTCCGGCACCCCGCGCAGACTGAGCACGATGACGACAAAGGCGTACAGGACCACCAGGTCCATCACGTTCAGCGCCAGCGCCTGGCCGAAGCCGTACAGCGGGATGCCGATCACCATCCCGGCGATCAGCGCGATGCCGACCCAGAAGATCAGGGTGCCGTTATCCGCCGGCAGGTCCTGCGGTCCGCTGTGCAGGCGCAGGATGTTCAGCATCGGAGTCAGACCGTTCAACGCCCCTGCTCCTCGGCCTCCATGGCCTCCAGCGCCTCGAGCTCTTCCAGCTCGTCCAGCATCGCATCGGCCTCCTCATCGCCCATACCGCCGCGCACCAGGAAGTCGCGGCGCTGCAGGTAGCCCTGGCGCATCGCGATATAGGGGTCATCGGACAACTGCGCCAGCATGCGCTCGGTGGAGATCAGACCGGCGCGCATGTCGACCACGTCCAGCGCGATCAGGCCGATCCACCACCCCGTGTGATCGTCGCGCAGGTTAGTGTGATAGAGCGGGCTGGTGTAGCCATCCACCAGCCGCGCCGGGGCATCCCGCGCCGTGCTCGGTCCGAGGAAGGGCAGTTGCAGGTAGGGGCCACGGGCCACGCCCCAGGCGCCCAGAGTCTGGCCGAAGTCCTCGTTGTTCTTGTCCAGCCCCATTGGCGACGCCACGTCGATCAGTCCGAACAGCCCGAAGGTCGTGTTGAACATGATGCGCCCAGTGTCCGACGCGGCATTCTCCAGGTTGCCCTGCAACAGGTTGTTGAACAGGACCGTGAAGTCGTTGAGATTGGAAAAGAAGTTGCCAACCCCGGTCTGTACCGGTTGCGGAAGACGCCGGTACTGTACCGCCGCGGGCCGCAGCAGGGACTCGTCGAAGTCCTGGTTGAACTCGAACACGGCGCGGTTGTAGGACTCCCAGGGATCATCCGGGTGACGGTCCTCGCTGGGCACCGTGGCGCAGCCGGTCAGGCCAAGAAGCATCAGGGCCAGCAGGCCCAGTCGCAAGCGGGAGACAATGGACATGTAATTCCTTTCTTTCGAACCGGCGCCGCACCGGTGTCGCAGGGACCGCGCCGGCACGAAGCCGTTCCGCGCAGGCCGGGACCGGATCGCCCTCAGGATCCGGCAATCGGATGGATATCCGCCTTGCGCGCGAGCCCGACCTGGCCGCGACCCTGGTCCTTGGCGTGGTAGCAGGCCCGGTCGGCGGCGACGAACGCCTCGTCCACGCCGGGGATATCGGGCCCCAGCTCGACTACGCCCACCGATGCGCCAATGGTGACGTCACGTGCTTCGACCTGCAACGGCCGGTCGCCGAGGGCCGAACAGATGCGCTGACCAAGAATACGCCCATACTCGGCGTTGGTGTCACGGGCAATGATCGCAAATTCGTCACCCCCGATCCGGGCCACGGCATCATGGCCGCGGGTCAACTGGCGCAGGACATGGGCCACCTGACGCAGCAGGTCGTCGCCCACGCGGTGTCCATGACGGTCGTTGACCTCCTTGAAGTAGTCGAGGTCCACCAGCAACAGGCTGGCCACCGCGCGATTCTCGCGGGCCGCGTGCATCGCGATCTCCAGTTCACGCTCGAAGGCGCGCCGGTTCAGCAGGCCGGTCAGGCCATCGTGGCTGGCCTCGTGCACCAGGCGGTCGACCAGCCGGCGCTCCTCGGACACGTCCGTCAGCACCAGCAAGGTACGGACCGAACTGCCGGCGACCGGATCCAGGGCCGTGCGGGCGATGCGCACGATCAGTTCATGCCCGTCGCGCCGGACCAGGCGCGCATCCGAGCGTTCTCCCAGGGCCTGGTCGAGCCGTTCGCCCCGGGCATTGTCCGGTAACAGCGGGCGGCCCGTCCCGAGCTCGCGCAGGTCGAGGAGCTGGTCCAGCGAGCAGCCCAGGACCTGATCGCGGGTCAGTCCGGCCAGATCCCGGGCCGCCGGGTTCACGTAGGAGATGCCACCATGCGCATCGAGGGTGATCACCGCATCGGGGATCGCGTCCATGCTGCGTTCCAGGTTGTGCCCGGAGCGCCGCACCCGGGCATGGACCCGGGACACATACAGCAGTGCCAGCAGCGCAACCGCCGCCAGCACCGACACCAGCCACAGGAGATGGCCGCGCAGCCAGGCCAGGACATCAAACGGCTGCGGGGCGTACAGACCCACCCCTAGTTCGTACATCAGGCCGTGCACGTCCTCGTAGGAACGCGGCGCGGCCCAGCCCCCGATACCGGCCGCCCGACTGGCCGGGTGCCCCTCGTCCAGCGAGAGGCTCGCCAGCAGGATCGCGTGGGCGAGCCCGGCGTCCAGGTCACCGCGCATGGCCAGCGGCCACTCGGGATACAGCCGAGTGCTGGCGCGGTAGGTAAACGAGGGAAAGGCGCGTTCGCCGACCACACGGACCTGGTCCACCCGCGGATCCCCGCGGGCTGCGAGATCTTCCAGGATGCCGGTGCGAAAGGTCGCGGCATCGACCTCGCCCTGCAGCACCCAGTCGAGCCCGCGACCGACCGGGAAGCCGGTGAACACCAGCGCCGCCAGGTCGCTTTCGACATCCAGACCGGCCGCCTGCAGCTCGCGCCAGGTCATCCACCAGCCCCCGAAGGCATCGGGGTGCACGGCCGACAGTCGCTGCCCCCGCAGGTCGTCCAGCTCTACCAGGTCCTCACGATCGGCCCGCGTGATCACCAC
Source organism: Thioalkalivibrio sp. ALE25 (assembly GCF_000377285.1). Taxonomy (NCBI): domain Bacteria; kingdom Pseudomonadati; phylum Pseudomonadota; class Gammaproteobacteria; order Chromatiales; family Ectothiorhodospiraceae; genus Thioalkalivibrio; species Thioalkalivibrio sp. ALE25. Next base: position 102,747 of record NZ_KB897926.1, read on the forward strand.
CGCGCCGAAACGATCCTCGTCACGGCCGACCTGGCGCGGCTGCATGGTAGCGATGCGGGAGATGCCGTGCTGCTGCTCCAGCATCACGTAGGAGCCGCTGTTGGTCAGAACCAGGTCAAAGCGACCTTCCGCTACCGCCGCCTGCAGCCCATCGTTGTCCACGGGTTCAAGTTCGAAGGACGCGCCGTCCACCTGCTCCGACAGGTACTCGGCGAACGGGGTCCAGCGGCTGCGCGCGACCTCGTCCCCGCGGTGCGCGAGGATCCCCAGCACCAGCCGCTGTTCGGCGGGGGCGTCGGCGTCGCCCGCTCCCGCGGCCGGCAGCGCACCGGGCATCCACCACCCGAGCAGCACAAGAAGCAGCAGACCCGCCCCTCCCAGCCCCCACGCCACGCCGGTGCGCCCTGCCAGGGTACATCGGGACCGCGAAGGCTGGTGGTCGCGGTCCGTCATCTCATGTGGGCTTCCGATTGCGGCTGGCGGCGATGCGCAGGCGCAGTGCGTTCAGGCGGATAAAGCCCTCGGCGTCCTTCTGATCGTAGGCGCCGGCATCGTCCTCGAAGGTGGCGATCGCGTCGTCGAACAGGGTGTCCTCGGAGCGGCGGCCGGCGACGATCACGTTGCCCTTGTACAGGCGCAGGCGCACCTCGCCGTTGACCACGCCCTGGGTGTCGTCGATCGCGGCCTGCAGCATGCGCCGCTCGGGGCTCCACCAGTAGCCGTTGTAGATCAGGCTGGCGTAGCGCGGCATCAGCTCGTCCTTCAGGTGCGCGGCCTCGCGGTCCAGGGTGATCGACTCCAGCGCACGGCGCGCCTTGAGCAGGATGGTGCCGCCCGGGGTCTCGTAGCAGCCACGCGACTTCATGCCGACATAGCGATTCTCGACAATATCCAGACGGCCAACACCGTGGGCCCCGCCACGCTCGTTCAGCTTCGCGAGCAGTTCCGCCGCACTCAGGCGCTCGCCATTGATCGAGACCGGGTCGCCCTTCTCGAAGCCGATGGTCAGCGTCTCGGATGCATCCGGCGCCGCCTCCGGGGAGACCGACCAGCGCCACATGTCCTCCTCGGCCTCGGTCCACGGGTCTTCCAGCGGCCCGCCCTCGTAGGAGATGTGCAGCAGGTTGGCATCCATCGAATACGGCGACTTGGTGCCCTTCTTGGCATAGTCCACCGGGATACTGTGCTGCTCGGCGTAGGCCATCAGGCGCTCGCGGGAATTCAGGTCCCACTCGCGCCAGGGGGCGATCACCTGGATGCCCGGCTTCAGCGCATAGGCCCCGAGCTCGAAGCGCACCTGGTCGTTGCCCTTGCCGGTGGCGCCGTGGGCGATGGCGTCGGCGCCGGTCTCCTCGGCGATCTCCACCATCCGCCGCGCGATCAGCGGCCGCGCAATCGAGGTGCCCAGCAGGTACTCGCCCTCGTAGATGGTGTTCGCGCGGAACATCGGGAACACGTAGTCGCGCACGAAGGTCTCGCGCAGGTCCTCGATGTAGATCTGCTTGACCCCCAGGGCCTCGGCCTTGGCGCGGGCCGGCTCGACCTCCTCGCCCTGGCCCAGGTCGGCGGTGAAGGTGATCACCTCGCAGCCATAGGTCTCTTCCAGCCACTTGAGGATGACCGAGGTATCCAGACCGCCGGAATAGGCGAGGACGACGCGATTGATCGAGGAGCTCATAAAAATGCCAATCCTTGTCTTAACGTGAAGATATAGTCGTTTTGGTGAACGGCGTCACTACCACGCCGGGGTACCGGAGGGCGCCGACGGCGCGGATACCGGGCGTTCGAGCGCTGCTGGGGCCGCCTCCGCCGAGGGCCCCTCCAGGCCCTGGCCCGGCTCCTGGGGCGCGCGATCTCGATCCAGCCACCAGATATCGCTGCGCCGCGACGCCGGGCGGGCACCTTCGGCGACCGGATCCACACCGGCCGCTTCGATCTCGATTCCCCGGGCCGGCACACCCGCTTCCACCAGGGCGTCCCGCACGGCCTCGGCCCGGCTGCGGCTAAGGCGACGGTTGAACGCCAGCGGCCCCGTGGCATCGGTCCAGCCCACGACCCGAACCCGGGGATTCTCTTCCGCCGTCAGGGTCCGCGCGGCCGCCTCCAGCTCCGCGCGTGCCTCGGCATCCAGACGATCACTGGCGGTCTCGAAGTAGACGCGCCAGCGATCCAACGCAGCCATTTCGGGGGCGGCGGCCGGGTCGGCCTGCCCCGCGCGGCAGGCGCGAAAGTCCTGTGCGCGCAGGGCAAACCGGATGCCGCGGAAGTGGACCGACCCGTCACCATCGGGAAAATCGATACGGACGTCGTGCCCCGCCAGCAAGCGTGCCTTCAGGGGCTGGACCATGCCCTGAGGGACCCGGAACAGCCGGGCTCCCCGGGCCTGCAGACGCAGATCCAGCGGGGCATGTGTAGCCGGCCGCAGCCATTCCGGAGCACCCGTGCGCAGACGCGGCGCGGCATCCTCCGGCATCGCATACGGGGCCTGCCAGAAGGCCGCGGTCACCAGCCCGGGGCGCTGATCGAGACGCAGCACCCCTCCGTGGCGCACGGTCTGCTCGATACGACAGGTGGCATCGTCCTCGACGAGTTGCCAGTCACTGCGCTCCAGCGGATCGCTGTAGGGTTCGGCGCCGGCCGTCGCCACGCCGACACCCAGCGCCAGGATGGGGAGTGCACGACGCAGCCACTGGCTCGGGCCGGCCATGAAGGTCTAGCGCTTCTTCGGCGGCAGGATATCGGTGATCGAGCCGTGCGCGACCTCGGCGGCGAAGGCCACCGTCTCGCTGAGGGTCGGGTGCGGATGCACGGTCAGGCCGATATCTTCCATCTCCGCCCCCATCTCCAGCGCCAGCATCGCCTCGCCGATCAGATCGCCGGCGGAGGGCCCAACCAGGCCGGCACCGATCACCCGACCCTCGGCGTCGAACAGCAGCTTGGTCATGCCGTCCTCGGCGCCCAGCGCGATCGCGCGACCGGAGGCGGCCCAGGGGAACACGCCCTTGGTGTATTCGATGCCGTCGGCCTTCGCCTGTTCCTCGGTCACGCCCATCCAGGCGACCTCCGGATGGGTATAGGCCACCGACGGGATCGCGCGCGCGTCGAAGTGCACCTTGTGCCCGGCGATCACCTCGGCCGCCACCTTGCCCTCGTGGGTGGCCTTGTGCGCCAGCATCGGCTGGCCGACCACGTCACCGATGGCGAAGATGTGCTCGACATTGGTGCGCTGCTGGCTGTCGACCTCGATAAAGCCGCGGTCGGTTACCTGCACGCCCGCCGCCTCGGCCTTGATCTTCGCACCGTTCGGGCTGCGCCCCACGGCGACCAGCACGCGGTCGAAGGTATCCTCTTCCGGCAGGCCCTTGGCCTCGCCCTCGAACTGGCAGACGATGCCGGCCTTGGTGGCCTTGGCCTCGGTCACCTTGCTCTTGAGGAAGATGTTCTCGAAACGCTTCTTCGCGCGCTTCTCGAACGGACGCACGATGTCGCGATCCGCCCCCGGCATCAGGGTGTCGGACAGCTCGACCACAGTCACCTTGCTGCCCAGCGCCTCGTACACGCAGGCCATCTCCAGACCAATGATGCCGCCGCCGACCACCAGCATGCGCTCGGGGATCTCCGCGAGATCCAGGGCGTCGGTGGAGTCCATCACCCGCTCGTCGTCCCAGGGGAAGCCGGGCAGCTTGATCGCCTGTGAACCGACCGCGATGATCGCGTGCTCGAAACCGATCACCTCGCGACCGTCATCGCCCTCAACCGCGATGCTGTTGGCGCCGACAAACTCGCCGACACCCTGCACCACGCGCACCTTGCGCTGCTTGCACAGCTGCTTGAGCCCGCCGGTCAGCTTCTTGACCGCGTTGCCCTTGTAGCCACGCAGTCCGTCGAGGTCGATCTCCGGCTCGCCGAACTTGATGCCCAGCGCGGCGAAGCGCTCGGCCTCGTGCAGCACCTCGCCGGCATGCAGCAGCGCCTTGGACGGGATGCAGCCAACGTTCAGGCAGACCCCACCGATCTGCGGGTAGCGCTCGACCATCACCACGTCCAGCCCCAGGTCCGCCGCACGGAAGGCGGCGGTGTAGCCGCCGGGGCCGGAGCCCAGCACCAGCACCTGGCACTGGCTGTCGGTATTCGGGTCGGCGGCCGCCTTGGGCGCGGCCTTCTGCGGCTCGCTCGCGGCGCCGGATTCCGCTTTGTCGGACTCGGTCTTGTCGCCGCCGGACACGGGGGCGTCATCGCTTCCGCCCGCGGCCTCGCCGCTGGCCTCAAGATCGAGGAGCTTGCTGCCCTGGGAGACCTTGTCGCCGACCTTCACGTGCAGCTTCTTCACGGTGCCGGCCTCGGGGGCGGGAACGTCGATGGTCGCCTTGTCGGACTCCAGCGTGATCAGCGGATCCTCCGGCGCAATCTCGCTGCCCGGCTGTACCAGGACCTCGATGATCTCGACGTCCTTGAAATCCCCGATATCCGGGACCTCGATGGTCTTGGTCTGGCTCATCCAGTCACTCCGGTTCGAATTGGCTTACAGCAACATGCGGCGCATGTCGGACAGCAGCGCGCTCAGCGTGGTGGCGAAGCGGGCGCCCAGGGCGCCGTCGATCACCCGGTGATCGTACGACAGCGCCAGCGGCAGGATCAGGCGCGGCTCGAACTCCTTGCCGTTCCAGACGGGCTTCATGCTGGAGCGCGACACACCGAGGATCGCCACCTCGGGGGCGTTCACGATCGGCGTGAACTGGGTGCCACCGATCCCGCCGAGGCTGGAGATGGTCAGGCAGCCGCCCTGCATGTCCGCGGGCTTGAGCTTCTTGTCGCGGGCGCGCTGAGACAGGTCCATCAGCTCGGAGGCGATGTCGACCAGGCTCTTGCGGTCGACGTCACGCACCACCGGGACGACCAGACCGTCCGGCGTGTCCACCGCGATGCCGAGGTTGTAGTACTGCTTCAGGATCAGGTTCTCGCCGGTCGCATCCAGCGAGGCGTTGAAGCGCGGGTACTGCTTGAGCGCGGAGACCACCGCCTTCATCAAAAACGGCAGGAAGGTGACCTTCACGCCCTTCTTCTCGTACTCGGCCTTCAGCGACTTGCGGAAGTCCTCGAGCTCGGTGATGTCCGCCTCGTCGAACTGGGTGACGTGCGGGACGGTGACCCAGTTGCGATGCAGGTTCTTGCCGGTGAGCTTGTTGATCTTCGACAGCGGCTGGGTCTCGATCGGACCGAACTCGGAGAAGTCGATCTCCGGCATCGGCTCCACGCCCAGGCCGCCGCCGGCACCCTGGCTCAGGGCGCGCTTCACAAAGCCCTGCACGTCCTCACGCAGGATGCGGCCCTTGCGCCCGGAACCCTCGACCTTGCTGAGGTCCACGCCCAGCTCGCGCGCGAACTTGCGTACCACCGGCGAGGCATGGGCCTTGCGGAAGGCCGACTCGTCACGGATGTGTTCGGTCGGCGACGGCCGCGGATCGGCCCGGTCGGCGGCCTTCGGGGCAGGCTGCGACTTCTCGGCCTCGGGGGCCGGCTCGGCCGGGGCCTCCGCGGAAGACGGCGCTTCCTGCTTCGGTGCCTCGTCCTTGGCGGAGGTGTCCTCGGCGGCACCCTCGTCGGAGGGCTCCAGTTCCAGGATCGGGTCGCCCTCGTTCACGCGGTCGCCGGCCTTTACCTTCAGCGCCTTCACGGTGCCGCCCTGCGGGGCGGGGATCTCGATGGAGGCCTTGTCGGATTCCAGCGTGATCAGCGGGTCCTCGGGGGAAACGGTGTCCCCCGGGCTGACGATGACCTCGATGATCTCGACGTCCTTGAAGTCGCCGATATCCGGGACGTGCACAGTAGTCGTGTTGCTCATGTCTGCTCCTGCCTCGGGTCCGGCGGCCTCAGGCCTGCAACGGGTTGGGCCGTTCGACGTCGATCTTGTACTTCTTGATCGCGTCACTCACGGTCTTGACCTCGACGGTCCCGGCATCGGCCAGGGCCTTCAGGGCCGTGACCGCGATGTGGTAGCGATCCACCTCGAAGTGGCGGCGCAGCGCGGCGCGGGTATCCGAACGGCCGAAGCCGTCGGTCCCCAGCACACGGTAGTCGGCCGGCACAAAGGCACGGATCTGGTCGGCATAGGCCTGCACGTAGTCGGTCGCGGCGACCACCGGCGCATCCGAATCACCCAGGCATTCCTCCACCCAGGATGTGCGCGGTTTGGCGTCCGGGTGCAGGCGCGCATGGCGCTCGGCATCGCGGCCGTCGCGGGCCAGTTCGTTGAAGCTGGTCGCGCTCCAGACCTCGGCGGCCACGCCGAAGTCCTGGTCCAGCAGTTCGGCGGCGGCAATGGCCTCGCGCAGGATGGTACCGGAGCCCAGCAGGCGCACCTTCTTTTTCTTGCGCCCGCCGGCCTGCAGCCGGTACAGGCCGCGGCGGATGCCTTCCTCGGCGCCCTTCGGCATGGCCGGCTGCGGGTAGTTCTCGTTCATCACGGTGATGTAGTAGAAGACGCTTTGCTGCTCCGCGTACATGCGGCGCATGCCGTCCTGCACGATCACCGCCAGCTCAAAGGCGAAGGTCGGGTCGTAGGCGATGCAGTTGGGCACGTTGGCGGCCATCATCAGGCTGTGGCCGTCATCGTGCTGCAGGCCCTCGCCGGCCAGCGTGGTGCGCCCGGCAGTCGCCCCCATCAGGAAGCCGCGGGCACGCATGTCGCCGGCGGCCCAGATCAGGTCGCCAACGCGCTGGAAGCCGAACATCGAATAGAAGATGTAGAACGGCACCATCGCCACGCCATGCGTGGAATAGGACGTGGCCGCCGCGATCCAGGAGGACATGGAGCCGGCCTCGTTGATCCCCTCTTCCAGGATCTGGCCCTTCTTGTCCTCCTTGTAATACATCACCTGGTCCTTGTCCTGCGGCTCGTAGAGCTGGCCGACCGAGGAGTAGATCCCCAGCTGACGGAACAGCCCTTCCATGCCGAAGGTGCGCGCCTCGTCGGGCACGATCGGGACGATGTTCTTGCCGATCTTCTTGTCGCGCGCGAGCAGGGTCAGCAGACGCACGAAGGCCATGGTGGTGGACATCTCGCGCTCGCCGGAGGCCTCCAGCAGACCATTGAAGGCATCCAGCCCCGGGATCTCCAGCGGGGTGGCCAGCGGGCGGCGCACCGGCAGGTAGCCGCCGAGGTCCTTGCGCCGCTCGTGCATGTACTTCATCTCGTCGGAGTCGGGGTCCGGCTTGATGTACTCGGCCTTCTCCACCTGCTCGTCCGACAGCGGGATATTGAAGCGGTCGCGGAACTGCTTCATGTCGTCCGCGTCCATCTTCTTCTGGCTGTGGGTGCGGTTCTGCGCCTCGCCCGCCGCGCCCATGCCGTAACCCTTCACCGTGTGCGCGAGGATCACGGTCGGCTGGCCCTTGTGCTCGGCCGCCGCCTTGTAGGCCGCATAGACCTTGACCGGGTCATGGCCGCCGCGATTCAGGCGCCAGATGTCCTCGTCGGACATGTTGGCCACCATGCGCTTGAGCTCGGGGTACTTGCCGAAGAAGTGCTCGCGCACGTAGGCGCCGTCGCGCGACTTGTAGTTCTGGTAGTCGCCGTCGACCGCCTCCATCATGCGTTTCTGCAGCAACCCGTCGGTATCCTTGGCCAGCAGCGGGTCCCAGTAGCGACCCCACAGCACCTTGACCACGTTCCAGCCGGCACCGCGGAAGATCGCCTCCAGCTCCTGCACGATCTTGCCATTGCCACGCACCGGGCCGTCCAGACGTTGCAGGTTGCAGTTCACCACCCAGGTCAGGTTGTCCAGCTTCTCGCGCGAGGCCAGCGTGATCGCGCCCAGGGTCTCCGGCTCGTCCACCTCGCCGTCGCCGACAAAGCTCCAGACGCGACGGTTCTCGGTCTGCGCCAGGCCGCGATCCTGCAGATAGCGCATGAAACGCGCCTGGTAGATGCTCATGATCGGGCCCAGGCCCATGGACACGGTCGGGAACTGCCAGAAGTCCGGCATCAGCCACGGATGCGGGTAGGAGGACAGGCCCTTGCCATCGACCTCGCGACGGAAGTGGTCCAGCTGCTCCTCGCTCAGGCGGCCCTCCATGAACGCGCGGGCGTAGATCCCCGGCGAGGAATGCCCCTGGGCAAACAGCAGGTCGCCACCATGATCGTGCGACGGGGCATGCCAGAAGTGGTTGAAGCCGACGTCATACAGCGTGGCGGCGGACGCGAAGGTCGCGATATGCCCGCCCAGCTCGGCCGAGGCACGGTTGGCCTTGACCACCATCGCCATCGCGTTCCAGCGGATGTAGGAACGGATGCGGTGCTCCACCGCGCCGTCGCCCGGATACTCGGGCTCCAGGTGGGTGGGGATGGTGTTCACATAGGCGGTATTGGCGGAGTACGGCAGGTAAGCCCCGCTGCGGCGCGCCTTGTCGACCAGCCGCTCGAGGAGGGCATGCGCCCGCTCGGGGCCATCCGTCTCCAGCACGGAGGCCAGGGCGTCGATCCACTCCTGGGTCTCCTGCGGGTCGATATCGTGTTCGGTCGCGTTCGGGTCCATGCGCTCTACCCCTGAAAACGGGTTGGAAATCGGGTTGCCACTAAAGGGCCGGGCCACCGGGCGGTCGGGCATTTGCTACCATGCGCCGGTGTCGGGCGGGCATAAAAGGCGCAAGTATCCCGACTGTGCCGCCAACAGGTCAAGCGAAAGCCTTCTATGGCGCCGATCGTCGGGGAAAACTGAGGGAACGTGCGCAATCCGCACCCATTCCGCCCGAACCTATGGAAGCTGGACCCGTACCCGACCCGGCACCGTCCACATCCCGAACCAACGCCCCGCGCGAAACCGAGTACCCCAATGCCCGAATCCCTGCAGCTGGACCCCAACCACCGCCCGATGGCGAACCGCTTCCGCGGCTTTCTTCCGGTGGTCGTCGACGTGGAAACCGGTGGTTTCGACTGCCGCCGGCATGCCCTGCTGCAGATCGCCGCGGTGTTCCTGCGTCGCGACGCGAACGACCACCTGGTGCGCGAGCGCACGGTGAGCCTGCATGTGCGCCCGTTCGAGGGCTCGGAACTGGACCCGAAGTCACTGGAAGTAAACGGGATCGACCCCTACCACCCGCTGCGGGCGGCCTGGCCGGAGGATCAGGCCATGGGCAAGCTGTTCAGCGAGGTACGCCGGGAGGTCAAGGTGAACCACTGCAAGCGCGCGGTCCTGGTGGGGCACAATGCCCACTTCGACCTGGGCTTCGTGCACGCGACGGCGGAACGCTGCGGCATCAAGCGCAACCCGTTCCACCCGTTCTCCAGCCTGGACACGGTATCGCTGGCGGCCCTGGCCTTCGGCCAGACCGTTCTGGCGCGCGCGGCGGATGCCGCGGGGCTGGGATGGGATACGGAGGCCGCCCACAGCGCCTCCTTCGACGCGGAAAAGACGGCGGACATCTTCTGCCAGATCGCGAACCGCTGGCAGGACGGGGTCGGCGTACCGGCGAACGCCCTGCGCCTGCCCGATCCGGAAGAACTGCCACCAGGCAGCTGAGCCCGACGTCGCCCCCGTCATGACGAGGCGCCGCAGGGTCGGTGGCACAAAAGCGCGAAGGGCATTGAAAGGCCGCGGGGGCCACCCACGGAGATCGCCACGCCGCTGCGCGGCTCACGATGACACAACCGCAACCCCGTCATTGCGAACCCCGAAGGGGTGAAGCAATCTCCCGGCGCGCGGGCACGAAGCGGGAGCAGGTGGCCACGTCAGGAGATCGCCACGGCCCCGGACGGGGCCTCGCGATGACGGATCTCGGGTGTGCCGCAGCCAGCGGAGCGGCTGCGGCACAAGCCGCTTTAGCTCGCGGCGCGCTTGGCGTGGGCCTCGTCGACCATCTTCTTCAGCTCGCCGCTCTCGAACATCTCGAGGGTGATGTCGCAGCCGCCGATCAGTTCGCCGTCGATATAGACCTGGGGGAAGGTCGGCCAGTCGGCGAAACGCGGCAGGTTCTGCATAACCTCCTGGTCCGCGATCACGTTCACGTAGCCGAATTCCTGGTCGCAGCGCTTCAGCGCCTCCACTGCACGGCTGGAGAAGCCGCACATGGGGAACTGCGGGGTGCCCTTCATGAAGATCACCACCGGGTTGTCTTCCACCTGCTGGCGGATACGATCCATTACGTCCATTACTGTACTCCGAGATTGGGTGCCGAACGGGGCGCCAGGCGGCAGGGCCCGGCGCCCCCGGGTCAATTCCTAGTATAACGCTCAGACATTGAAGCGGAAATGTACCACGTCGCCTTCCTTGAGCACGTATTCCTTGCCCTCGAGGCGCCATTTCCCCGCGTCCTTCGCGCCCTGCTCGCCGTTGTGGGCCACGAAGTCGTCGTAACCGACCACCTCGGCACGGATGAAACCGCGCTCGAAATCGGTGTGGATCACCCCGGCCCCCTGCGGCGCGCTGGAGCCCTGGCGCACGGTCCAGGCGCGGACTTCCTTCTCGCCGGCGGTGAAAAATGTTTGCAGGCTCAGCAGGCGATAGGCGGTGCGGATCACCCGGTCCAGCCCCGGCTCTTCCAGCCCCAGATCGGCCAGAAATTCCGCGCGCTCCTCCGGGTCGAGCACCGCGATCTCCGCTTCGATGGCAGCGCAGACACTGACTACCTCGGCACCCTCCTCGGCCGCGCGGGCCTGCACTGCCTCCACCATCGCGTTACCCCCGGCAAGCGAGGCCTCGTCGACATTGGCGATGTACATCAGCGGCTTGAGGGTCAACAGATGCAGGTCGTACAGTGCCCGGCGCTCGTCCTCGTCCAGATCCTGGGCCCGCGCAGGAATCCCCTGATCCAGGCCGGCCCCGACCTTCTCGGCGGCCTTGAGCTGGGCGATCGCGGTCTTGTCCTGCGACTTGGCCGCCCGTTCCAGACGCTTCAGCGCCTTGTTCACGGTCTCCAGATCCGCCAGCATCAACTCGGTGCTGATGGTCTCGATGTCGGCGATCGGATCGACCTTGCCGGCGACATGCACAATGTCGTCGTCCTCGAAGCAGCGCACCACCTGCGCGATGGCGTCGGTCTCGCGGATATGCGCCAGAAACTGGTTGCCCAGCCCCTCGCCCTGGGCCGCCCCGGCCACCAGCCCGGCAATGTCCACGAACTCGACCGTGGTGGGAAGCGTGCGCTGGGGCTTCACGATCTCGCTCAGCCGGGTCAGGCGCGGATCCGGGACCTCCACCACACCCACGTTCGGGTCGATGGTGCAGAAGGGATAGTTCTCCGCGGCGATCTCCGCACGCGTGAGGGCATTGAACAGGGTGGACTTGCCGACGTTCGGCAGACCCACGATCCCGCATTTAAGACTCATCGGGTTTCCTCGGAATTCGTGGCCGGCTTCGTGCTGCCGCCATGCAGATTGCGCACCGCCTCGTCCCAGCGCCCGGCTACCAGCGCAGGCACCTGATCCAGGGCCTTGTCGATGGCTTCCTCGATCGCCTGCGTGTCGGCCTTGCCGGGACGATCCAGCACGAAGGGCACCACATCATCGCGATGCCCCGGGTGGCCGATGCCGACCCGCAGCCGAGCGTAGTTCGGGCCGCCCAGGTGTCGATGCAGATCCCGCAGGCCATTGTGGCCGCCATGCCCGCCACCCATTTTCAGCCGCACCACGCCCGGATCGAGGTCCAGTTCGTCGTGGACGATCAGGATAGCCTCGGGGGGTATACGGTAGAAATCGGCGCACTTGCGCACCGGCAGGCCGCTCTTGTTCATGAAGCTCATGGGCTTGAGCAGCCAGCAGTCGCCCGTGGGCAGGTTGAGGCGGGCCGCCTCGCCATCGAAGCGGCTCTCGGGGCGAAAGTCCACGCCATGCCGGCGGGCCAGGGTGTCCACAAACCAGAAACCCGCGTTATGCCGGGTTTCGGCATAACGCGGGCCCGGGTTGCCCAGCCCGACCACCAGACGGATCGGTTCGGGTTGGATCGCCATCGTTCAGGCGGCAAGCCGCAGGGGCTTACTCCTTGTCCCCGGACTCCGACTCGTCGCCGGAGGCCTCTTCGCCACCCGCGGCTTCCTCGCCACCTTCGGCCTCGGCAGCCTCGCCTTCCTCGACCTCTTCTTCCTCGGTCTTGGCGGCGCGCGGCAGCAGGACGCTGACCACGGCGTAGTCGTATTCCTCGCCATGCATCAGCGCGACACTCTGCACGCCTTCCGGCAGCTTCAGCTCGGAGATATGCAGGGTGTCGCCGACATCCATCTCGACGACATCGATATCGATGGACTCGGGCAGATCGCCCGGCAGGCACTCGACCTCGAGCTCGTTGATCATGCGGCTGACCATGCCGCCGCCCAGCTTCACGCCCTTGGCCTCTTCCTCGTTATGGAAGTGCAGCGGCACGCTGACGCGGATCGGCTGGTTGGCGCTCACGCGCATCAGGTCGACGTGGTAGATGGTCGGCTTGAACGGATGGCGCTGCACGTCGCGCAGGATCGCCTTCTCGGTCTTGCCGTCCAGCTTCACGCTGAGGATGTGCGAGTAGAACGCGTCTTCCTTCAGGTTATGGACCATCGCGTTGTGATCCAGCGTGATGGCCACGGCGTCCTTGTCCGCCCCGTACAGGATGGCGGGCAGCTTGCCGGCGCGACGCAGGCGGCGGCTCGCACTCGAACCCTGTTCGTCACGCTTCTCGGCTTCAATGGTAAAGCTCATGCTCATTGCTACAGTCTCCAAAATGAAAGGCGCTTCACCCGAAGCGCCCTGAACACACCCCGCCCGCGACCAGGCGGGGCGCTGAAGGGAGGCGAACCTCCCGAAATCTTCCGGCTAGCTCAAGACGGCTAGGGAGACGCTGAAAAATCAGCGTCTCCCTAGTCCATGAACAGCGAACTGACGGATTCCTCGCGGTTGATGCGGCGGATGGTCTCCGCCAGCATCTCCGCCACCGACAACTGCCGGATCTTGTCGCAGCTCTGCGCGTTGGGCTGCAGGGCCAGCGTGTCGGTCACCACAAGCTCGTCAAGCGCCGAACCGTTTATGTTATCAATTGCCGCGCCAGAAAGCACGGGGTGCGTGGCGTAGGCCATCACCGAGTGCGCCCCGTGTTCTTTCAGGGCCTTTGCGGCCTGGCACAGCGTGCCGGCGGTATCCACCAGGTCATCGATGATGATGCAGGACTTGCCGCGCACATCACCGATGATGTGCATCACCTCCGACTCGTTCGCGCGCGGGCGGCGCTTGTCGATGATCGCCAGGTCGGCGTCGTCCAGCCGCTTGGCGATCGCGCGGGCGCGCACCACCCCGCCGACATCCGGCGACACCACGGTCAGATCGCCCGAGACATGTCGCCAGACATCGCCCAGCAGTACCGGCGAGGCATAGATGTTGTCTACCGGGACGTTGAAGAAGCCCTGCACCTGGTCGGCGTGCACGTCGATCGTCAGCACACGGTCCGCGCCGACCGCCTCGATCATGTTCGCGACCACCTTGGCCGAGATCGGCACCCGCGCCGAGCGCACGCGCCGATCCTGGCGCGCGTAGCCGAAATACGGGATCACCGTGGTAATGCGGCCGGCCGAGGCGCGGCGCAGCGCATCCACCATGATCACCAGCTCCATGATGTTCTCGTTGGTTGGCTGGCCGGTCGGCTGGATCAGGAACACGTCGCGACCGCGGACGTTCTCCAGCAGCTCGACCTGCACCTCGCCATCACTGAAACGTCCGACGATGGCCTTGCCCATGGGCAGCCCCAGGTGCTCGGCAACGGCCTGGGCGAGACGCGGGTTCGCATTGCCCGCGAAGATCATCATGCGATTCTTGTCGACCACGGTTCGTCCCGGTCTGGATGGAGTGGGGCGGGCTGCGATATCGCCCGGGCCCCAGTATAGACCCCGGTGCTGGGCCGGGGTCTTGGTAGCTGATGACCCGTACCAACGGCGCGGATCAGGTTGTATGGCTGGGCCGGCAGGATGATGGCGCTGCGCGCCACCCTTCGGGCGCCACCTGCGGTGGCGTGCTCTCGCGGCTACGCCGCTCGAGTCGAACCCGGTTCTCATCCTGTCGGCCCTTTGGCCGGTGCCGCGGCGCCATGCGCCGCGGTTTCGTTGTATGGCTGGGCCGGCAGGATTCGAACCTGCGCATGGCGGGATCAAAACCCGCTGCCTTACCGCTTGGCTACGGCCCAATAACTCGCTGGACTCTATTGTACTGCCTGGCCGGCATCGTGCCCGGTCCATCCCGCGGATCGGCGGCGCCGATCCGGGCCGGCAGGATGATGGCGCTGCGCGCCACCCTTACGGGCCGTCACCTTCGGCGACGGTCGGTCGCGGCTGCGCCGCTCGCGTCGAACCTGGCGCTTAGCGGGATCAAAACCCGCTGCCTTACCGCTTGGCTACGGCCCAATAACTCTGGACTCATTCTGTCTCCACACCGCCTGGAGGCAGCCAGGCCCGCAGGGGCGACACGTTTACCAGCGGTGTCACCCAGCTGCGCCACGGAGCCGGCTGCGCGGACTGCGCCGCCCCAGCTGCCGCTTCGTCGGGGAAGACCCCGAACACGCAACCGCCACTCCCACTCAGGCGCGCCCGCGGCGTCTGCTCCGCCAGCCAGTGCAGCGCCCGATCCACCTCGGGATAACGAGCCCGCACAACCGGTTCGAACACGTTGACGAACCGGCTGGCGTCGACGGCGGACGAAATTGTCTCGGTGGGGCAGTCGCGTGTCAATTCCGCACACCCGAACATCGTCCCGGTGGCGACCGAAACCCCAGGGTCGATCAGCAGGATCCAGCCGGTATCCGGGGCCACGGCCGTGAGCCGCTCGCCCACACCCTCGGCCCAGGCTGCCTGGCCGACCACGAACACCGGTACGTCGGCACCCAGCTCCAGGCCGATCCCCACCAGCTGCTCGACATCACACCCCAGCTCGAACAGGGCATTCAAGGCCACCAGCGTGGTGGCGGCATCGGAACTGCCGCCCCCCAGGCCACCGCCCACCGGGATCCGCTTGTCGAGATGGATACGCACGCCAAATGGGGTCTTCGCCACCCGGGCCAGGCGCCGGGCCGCGCGCAGGCACAGGTTGTCGGCCCCGTCGATGGCCGCGCCCGCCATCTCGAAGCGCCCCGCCGGCAGGGGCTCGAAGCGCAGGCGATCCTCCAGCCCGAGGAACTGGAACACCGTCTGCAGCTCGTGATAGCCGTCCGCCCGCCGGCCGGTGATATGCAGGAATCGATTGATCTTGGCGGGCGCGGGAAAAGTGGTGTCGAAGGCCCCGCCCGCGACGGCAGCGGTCATGACGGATCACCACCAAGCTGCCAGCGACCGATGCGGGCCCGCAATTCCACCCCTTCGCGCTCCAGCACCATGGTGACCGGCATCGCCAGGCCGTCGATTTCCTCGAACTCGTTGTACTCGATGGTCCAGCCGGACTGGTGGATCTCCAGTGGCCGGCCGTCCGCGTCGACATCCAGCTGGTACGAGGCCTCGGGGTGGAGCAGGCCACGCACCCAGTAGACCATGCCGCTGACCGGGATCGACTCGCCCAGGACCCGCGCGACGAGCGCATCCGGGTCCTGCGCCTGGAAACGCTCGCCGGACCGGGTCACCAGCAGCGCGCGCCCGCTTTCGGACAGCGTCAGCCGACCACCACCGCGCCCCATCGGGCCGGACAGGTCCAGCACGTGCTGACCTTCCTGCACCCGCCAGTTGAGCTGGGCGGACCAGTATTCCTCGCCGGAGGCCAGCCCCAGGCGCGCGACCAGTCGCCAGCTGTCCAGCGCCTCCAGCTGTGCGGTGCGGGCCTCGAAAGCGGCCTCGGCGGCCGGCGAGGTATCCGCCTCTGGCAGGGGCGCGGCACAGCCACCCAGCAGAAGACCCAGGCCGACCAGCAGACCGGCCAGCCTCGCCCCGCCCGCAAGATCCCCGGGCTTCCGCATCCCCGCAGCCCGGATCATTCGATCAGGTCGTTGCGTACGCGCTGCAGGCGTTCATGATCGGGCTCGCGCTCCAGCGCAGCCTCGAGGATCTCCCGCGCCTCGTCGCGCGCACCACGTTCCCAGAGGACGACGGCCAGATTGCTGGCGATCTCGCCGTCGTCCGACAGCGAGTACGCCCGGCGAAGCTGCGTCTCGGCCTCCTCCAGCCGGCCCAGGCGGTACAACACCCAGCCGTAGCTGTCGATGATGGCGGCATCGTCCGGCTCCTGCTCGTAGGCACGCAGGATCAGGTCATAGGCCTCTTCATACCGCTCGGTGCGATCCGCCAGGGTGTACCCCAGCGCGTTCAGGGCCGCGACGTTCTCGGGATCGGACTCGAGGATCGTGCGGAAATCGGCCTCGGCGGCCGCGATGTCGTCTTCGCGCTCGTGGACCAGACCCCGCAGGTACAGCAGCCGGGTATCCCCGGGGAACTGCACCAGCCCGCGATTCAGCCGGGCGCGTGCCTCGGCATAGTCGCCGATCTCGCGCAGTGCGTTCGCCTCCGCCAGATAGGCGCGCCGGGCCAGATCGTCGTCCACGCCCTGCTGCATCGGCGCAAACAAGTCGCGCGCCGCTTCCTGGCCGTCGTGCCGCAGCGTCAGGCGCGCACTGCGCAGGCGTGCATCATCGGCGTGATCGCCCCCCTCTACACGACCATAGGCGGCCAGGGCGGCGTCCGGCTCGTCGGCCATCTCGTGCAGCCGACCGAGGTAGTACGCGACATCGTTCTCGCGCTCCCCCAGTGCGTCCAGACGTTCCAGGTAATCCCGGGCCGGCCCCAACTGCTCCGCCTCCAGGTTCATCAGGGCCAGCGCCAGCAGGAGCTGGGTATCCTCCGGCGCCAGCTCCACCAGGCGATCCATCTCCTCGCGGGCGAAGGCGTCATCCTCCATTTCGGTCAGGACGCGCGCATAGCCCAGCCGGGCCTCGCGGCTCTCCGGGTGCGCCTCCACCGTCGCGCGCAGGGTCTCGATTGCGGCGTCCTCCTGCCCGGCCTCGCTCTGGGCCCGCGCATGCAGCAGCTGCAGCGGCACCGAATCCGGGAAGCGCTCGCGGGCCGGCCCGGTCACCGCCAGCACCTCCTCGCCCGGCTCGCCGAAGCGGAGCGCGGCCTCGGCCAGTACACGGTGGACACCGACATCGTCGCTGCGCCGCTCGGCGAGCAGCCGCATGGTCTCCAGGGCGGCGGCCTGATCCTGGGCCTGGCCGATCACGCCGCCCAGCGTGGCGTTGGGGTCGCCACCCTGCACCACCACCCGATTCATCAGCGAATCCAGCTGTTCGGCCGCCTGTTCGGCATCCCCCGCATTGATCCGCAGCACCGTCGAGACCTGGCTGGCCTCCATGCTCTCCGGCGCGAGCCGCAGCCAGCGGTCGGCCGACCGCTGGGCCTGCTCGTGATCGCGCGCAAACAGCGCGATGCGCGTGGCGCGTTCGGCAATGGCGGGGTCGTCGCTCAGCAGAGCCGCCGCCCCGTAGTAGCGCGCGGCCTCGGCATGCTCGCCGGAACGCACCGCGATCTCGGCGGCCAGCACGCTGAACATCAGCGCGGCCTCCGGATCCTCGGTCTGCATCAGCGGGAGCACCTCGGGGCGATCCGACTCCGGCGGTTCCGAGGCATCCAGTTGGGTGTGCGCGCAGCCCGCCAGGGAAAGCACGGCGGTCAGCGCGAGCAGGCTTCGAATCATCTTGTATCCAGTCGGCATCAGCACGGGCATACCGGGTGGGACGGGCCAGGCAGCTGCGGGGTTCCATCCCCGCCGCAATCCAACGCAAGCCTACAGCACAGTACACTATCGGGAAATTCGGCCACGCGCCCGCGTTTTCCGGCACAATACGCGCCAGCATGCTGTTCACTCTCGGGATCAATCACAAGACGGCACCGGTCGCCATTCGCGAACGGCTCTCCGTCAACGAGCACGAGCTCGGCGAGGCCCTGCACTCGCTGCGCTCCGGCGTGCTGCTGCCGGAAACCGCGATCCTGTCGACCTGCAACCGCACCGAGGTCTACTTCCGCGAGGGCGACCCCCACAGCGAACAGCGCGTGCTCGACTGGATCGGCGGCTACCACGGCATCGACCGCGACGAACTGAAGCCCTACCTCTATCTGCACCACGACGGCTCCGCCGTGCGCCACACCCTGCGCGTGGCCAGCGGGCTGGACTCCATGGTCCTGGGCGAGCCGCAGATCCTGGGACAGATGAAGACCGCCTACCAGCATGCCCACGACGCCGGCACGCTGGGGCGCTCGCTGGAACGGCTGTTCCAGCACGCCTTCGCCACCGCCAAGGACGTACGCACCCAGACCGCCATCGGCCAGAGCGCCGTCTCGGTCGCCTTCGCCGCGGTCTCGCTGGCACGCCAGATCTTCGGCGACCTGAAGCCCCTGACCGCGCTGGTCATCGGTGCCGGCGAGACCATCGAACTGGCCCTGCAGCACCTCTCCGGTGGCGGCATTGGCAACGTGATCGTGGCCAACCGCACGGTCGAGCGCGCCCGCGCGGTGGCCGGGCGTTTCGACGCCGAGGCCATCAGCCTCGACCAGCTCCCGGACCGCCTGGCCGATGCCGACATCGTGATCTCCTCCACCGCCGCGCCGCTGCCCATCCTGGGCAAGGGGGCGGTGGAACGCGCCCTGCGCAAGCGGCGCCACAAGCCGATGTTTATGGTGGACATCGCCGTGCCGCGCGACATCGAGCCCGAAGTCGGCCAGCTCGAGGACGTCTACCTCTACACCGTCGACGACCTGCAGGAGGTCATCGACGAAAACATGGCCTCGCGCCAGGCCGCGGCCGAACAGGCCGAAGAGATCATCACCCAGCGCGCCGGCGAATTCATGCGCTGGCTGCGGGCCCGCGACTCGGTGGACAGCATCCGCCAGCTGCGCCAGCGCGCCGACAGCGTGAAGGCGGAAGCCCTGGCGAAGGCCGAGGCGATGCTGCGCGCCGGCAAGTCGCCGGAGGAGGCGATGCAGCTCCTGGCGCACAACCTGACCAACAAGCTGATGCACGCCCCCTGCAAATCGCTGAACACCGCGGCCCACGAGGGCGACGCCCGCCTGCTGGAGGCCGCGCACCGCCTGTTCCAGCTACCGGCCCCGGAAGACGACCCCGGCAACGATCCCGACTCCGGCACCCATTCGTGAAGGCCTCGTTCCGCACCAAGCTCGAGGGCCTGGCCGAGCGCCACGCCGAGATCGCGCAACTGCTGGCCACCCCGGATGCCGCCGAGGACCCGGACCAGCTGCGTCGTCTGTCCCAGGAATACAGCCAGCTGGAGCCGGTCGCCGAGGCCTGGAAGGCCTGGCACGAAAACCACGCCGCACTGGACGAGGCGCGCGCGATGCTCGCGGAGGACGACCCCGAACTGCGTGCGATGGCCGAGGCCGAGATCGAGGCCCTGACCGAGCAGACCGAGGCCCTGGAGGCCGAGCTCTACCGCCACCTGATCCCGAAGGACCCGCACGACAACGCCAACGTGTTCCTCGAGATCCGCGCCGGCACCGGCGGTGACGAGGCCGCGCTGTTCGCCGGCGACCTGCTGCGCATGTACACCCGCTACGCCGAGCAGAAGAACTGGAAGCTGGAGATCCTCAGCGCCAGCGAAGGCGAACATGGCGGCTACCGCGAGGTGATCGGGCGCCTGGCCGGTCAGGGCGCCTACTCGCGACTCAAGTTCGAATCCGGCGCCCATCGCGTGCAGCGCGTCCCCGAGACCGAATCCCAGGGCCGCATCCACACCTCCGCCGCGACCGTCGCCATCCTGCCGGAACTGGAGGAGGTCGAGATGCCGGAGATCAACCCGGCCGACCTGCGCGTGGACACCTTCCGCGCCTCCGGCGCCGGGGGCCAGCACGTCAACAAGACCGACTCCGCGGTGCGCCTGACCCACCTGCCCACCGGCATCGTGGTCGAGTGCCAGGAAGAACGCTCGCAGCACAAGAACCGCGCCAAGGCCATGACCTACCTGGCCGCGCGCATGTTCGAGGCCGAACGCGAGGCCCAGGCCACCGCGCAGAGCGCGGAACGCAAGGGCCTGGTCGGCAGCGGCGACCGCTCCGAGCGCATCCGCACCTACAACTTCCCGCAGGGCCGCGTAACCGACCACCGCATCAACCTGACCCTGTACAAGCTGGAACAGGTGATGGCCGGTGATCTCGACCCGGTCATCGACCCGCTGATCCACGAATACCAGGCCGAGCAGCTCGCCACCCTCTCCGAAACGTAATGGAAACCCCGGCCACGCTGGACAGCCTGCTGCGGGACCTGCGTGCCCGCCTGGAGGCCGCCGGGATCGAGGCGCCCGGACTCGAGGCCCGCATGCTGCTGGGCGCCGCCACCGGCCTGGACACCGCGCAGCTGATCGCCCACGGCACCGACCCCGCCACGGCCGAACAGGCCGCCCGCGCCGACACGCTCTGCCAGCGCCGCTGCGCCGGCGAACCGATGGCCCACATCCTCGGCCGACGCAGCTTCTGGACACTGGACCTGGGCGTCTCCCACGCCTGCCTGATCCCGCGCCCCGAAACCGAGCTGCTGGTGGAACAGGCCCTCCTGGCCATCGACACGCTCGCAACCGACACCCCCTGGGTGCTGGACCTCGGCACCGGCCCCGGTACCATCATCCTGGCACTGAAAAGCGAACGCCCGCGCATCCGGGCCTTCGCCAGCGACCGCAGTCATGCGGCGCTGCAACAGGCGCAGACCAACGCGCGCGACCTGGGGCTGCCGGTCGGGCTGTGGCAGGGCGACTGGCTGGACGCGCTGACGCCAACGGCAGGGCTGGACATCATCACCTGCAACCCGCCGTACATCGACCCGGATGATCCGCACCTGACCCGTGGCGACCTGCGCTTCGAACCGCGCTCGGCCCTGGCGGCGGACGCCCATGGCCTGGCCGACCTGTACCGGGTGATCGATACCGCCCGGCCCCACCTGAATCGCGGCGGATGGCTGCTGCTGGAACACGGCTTCGATCAGGGCCCGGCCGTGCGGGACCGCCTGCAACAGGCGGGCTACCGGGCGATCCGGACCTTGAGGGACCCCGCCGGCCAGGAACGGACCACGCTGGGGATGCACTGACCTTGGGCGACCACTGAATCAGTTGGCGCTTGCAACCATCACGAAAAAGCCCCGGCCAGGGGCCGGGGCTCGCGTTGCATCAGGCTGCGTCCGGATCAGAGCGGCAGGCGCAGGTGCAGGTTGACCGAGCCGCTGGGCGAAGAACGGTGGCGGTAGCGGCTCGAGCGGTTGTCATAGTAGTGGTAGTGATGATGCTCGTAGCTGCGCGAGTGCTTGTGGTGGCCGCGGCCGCGGTGTTTCGCGCGCTTGGCCTGCTTGTGGCCGTGGGCACCCGGGTGGCCGCGGTAGTGCTTGTACCCCCGAGAATGTCCATGCCGCACAGGCTGCAGCGCGGCGGCATCGAAGCTGGCGGCACCCGCCGCCTGCATCGGGCCGGTGACCGGATGGGCCGCATGGGTGGGGGCGGCCAGGGCAAGCGCCAGCAAAGCCGCAGGTACCAGAATCGTGAGTCGCTTCATAAGTGATCCCTCCTTCCATTCGGGTCGTCCGCGCGCTCCTCAGGAGCGTCGACCGACCCGTGGTTGTGGCAGGATTGCCAGGATTCAGCCTATTCCGCGTTCCTGAACGGTACCCAACTGAGGCCGCCGGCGAGCGTGACGCCGGTTACAATTTCGGCCTTTCTCCGGAGACCTGCTCCATGGATGACGACCAGCTCCTGCGGTACAGCCGCCAGATCATGCTCCCCGGCGTGGGGGTGGAGGGTCAGGAGGCCCTGCAGCAGGCGCATGCGGTGATCATGGGACTGGGCGGGCTGGGCTCTCCGGTCGCCGCCTATCTGGCGGCGGCCGGCGTGGGCCGCCTGACCCTTGTGGACCCGGACCACGTCGAGGTGACCAACCTGCAGCGCCAGATCCTGCATACCGATGCCGACATCGGCCGCGACAAGGTCGCCTCGGCGACCGACCGCATCGCCGCGATGAACCCCGCCTGCCGGGTGGAGGCGCGCGCCGAACGTCTCGACGACGCGGCCATGCGCCGGCTGTTCGCCGACGCCGACGCGGTCCTGGACGGCACGGACAACTTCGCCGCCCGCGGGGCCATCAACCGGGCCGCGCTGGCAGCCGGCACGCCACTGGTCTCCGGCGCCGTGATCCGTTTCGAGGGGCAGCTGACCACCTTCGACTACCGCGATCCCGAGGCGGCCTGCTACCACTGTCTCTACGGCGAAGGGGGCGGCGACGAGGACACCTGCGCCGCAAACGGGGTGCTGGCCAGTCTGCCCGGCGTGGTCGGCAGCCTGCAGGCCACCGAGGCGCTGAAGCTGCTGATGGGCCTGCCGACCCTGAGCGGCCGGCTGCTGATCCTCGACGGACTGGCCATGCAGTTCCGGGAGATTCGCCTGCGGCGCGACCCCGGCTGCCCCGCGTGTGGCCACCGCCACGCCCCGTCCTGAACCCGGGGCAACCCCGATTCAGGCGCAGGAGCGCGGATTAAACGGCAGGACCTTGCCGGAGGCCGCCGGCGGCCCGGCCTCGGCCAGTGCGGCCGCGAGCTCCGGCTCCATCGCCGACAGGGTGCGGTTCATCACCATGCTGGCCATGGCGTGGAACAGCAGCAGTTCGCAGGCCACTGGGCGATGCAGGCTGCGCCGCCCCCGGGAGTGAAAGGCGGTCCAGGCGACCACCGGCATATCGTTCAGCACCCGGTCGACCACAATCCACGCATCGCGCTGGAGGATCAGGTCGAGATGCTTCAGCCCCGGCGGCGACAGGCGCACCTCCGGCCCCAGACGGGCCAGGGCACGCCGCACCTGGTTGAAGTAACGCGCCTCCACCAGCCAGCCGGGGCGGACATCCAGGGTCGGGATTTCGGTATGCCGGGAATACATTGCGCCCCCGTCTGCGAACGCTTCTAGATCAGTCCTGCTTCTATAGCAAGACCACGGGCGCTCGGGGGCTCGGCCCGCGCCCGGCCGGCGACCGGGGGTCACGGCGGGCTAACGAGAGGGTGCGGCGGGAGGGCCGCAAAGGGCTGACTACTGACGGGTGTCCGGGGTCGGGGGCTGGGTACCCTCGGCGGCGCAGAGGGCCTCGGCATCGACCGGGTCGAAGTGGTAGTGGGCGTTGCAGAATTCGCAGGTCACATCCACCGCGCCCTGCTCCTCGATGATGCCGCGGATCTCGTCACGGCCGAGGCTGCGCAGGGTCTCGCCGATACGCTCACGGGAACACGGGCAGTGAAAACTGACGCCCGTGCCGTCGAACAGGCGCACGCGCTCTTCGGCGAACAGCCGGCCCAGCAGCGTGCCGGCATCCAGCTCCAGCAACTCCTCGGCGGTGGTGGTCTCGGCCAGGATCGTCGCGCGGTTCCATGCCTCCGAGTCCCGCGTGACCGCATCGCCGCCCTCGCCCGGGAGCGCCTGCAACAGCATGCCGGCCGCGGACTCCGACCCGCTGGCCAGCCACAGCCGGGTCGGCAGCTGCTCCGAACGCTCGAAGTAGACATTCATGGCATCCGCGAGGGTCTCGCCCTCCAGCTCGACCACGCCCTGGTAGCGCTCGCCACCGTCGCCGGGGTCCAGCGTCAGCATCAGCCGCGCGTCCTCGCCGGCGCACTCGGCCAGTGTGGCGCCCTCGGGCGGCGTCTCGCGAAAGCGGGCGAGCCCGCGCAGCCGGCCCTGGCCATCGGCCTGGGCCACGATCATGTGCACGGGGCCGGGACCGGTCACCTGCAGGATCAACGAGCCATTGAACTTGAGCGTGGCCGCGGTCAGGGCCACGGCCGCATAGGCCTGGCCCAGCAGATCGCGCACCACGGGCGGGTACTCGTGGCGCTGCAGCAGGGCCTGCCAGGCGGCGTCGAGGTGCACCCATTCACCACGCACCCCGGCCTCCTCCAGCATGAAGCGATGCAGGGTGTCGGCCTCACGCATGGGATTGCGGTCCGCGCATCAACCGTCCAGCTTCGCCTTCAGGCGCTCGTTGACCTGGGCCGGGTTGGCCTTGCCCTGGGTGGCCTTCATCACCTGGCCGACGAAGAAGCCGAACAGCTTGTCCTTGCCGCCGCGATACTGCTCGAGCTGCTGCGGGTTGCTGGCCATGACCTCGTCGATGATGGCGTCGATCGCGCCGGTGTCGGTGATCTGCTTGAGGCCCTTGGCCTCGATCACCGCGTCGGCGTCGCCCTCGCCGTTCCACATCGCCTCGAAGACCTCCTTGGCGATCTTGCCGGAGATGGTCTCGTCCTGGATGCGCGCGATCAGTCCGGCCAGGCCGTCGGCGTTGACCGGGGCCTCCCCCAGTTCCACCTCGGAGCGGTTGAGCGCGGCGGAGAATTCGCCCATCACCCAGTTGGCGGCCAGCTTGGGTGCATCGCAGCCGGCGGCCACGGCCTCGTAGAAGTCGCCCATCTCGCGGGTCGCGGTCAGCACGCCGGCGTCGTAGTCCGACAGGCCGTACTGCTCGACGAAGCGCGCGCGCTTGGCGTCCGGCAGCTCCGGGAGCTTTTCGCGCACGGTCTCGATGAAGGCGCTGTCCACGACCAGTGGCAGCAGATCCGGATCGGGGAAGTAGCGGTAGTCGTTGGCCTCTTCCTTGCTGCGCATGGAACGCGTCTCGTCGCGGTCCGGGTCGTACAGGCGGGTCTCCTGGACCACCGTGCCGCCACTCTCGATCACGTCGATCTGGCGTTCGGCCTCGAAGTTGATCGCGCGCTCGACGAAGCGGAAGGAGTTCAGATTCTTCAGTTCCGCGCGGGTACCGAACTCGGTCTGTCCCTTCGGTCGGATCGAGACGTTCGCGTCACAGCGGAAGCTGCCTTCCTGCATGTTGCCGTCGCAGATATCGAGATAGCGCACCAGCGAGTGCAGCTTCTTCATGTAGGCGACGGCTTCCTTCGCGGAGCGCAGCTCCGGCTCGGAGACGATCTCGATCAGCGGGGTACCGGCGCGGTTGAGGTCGATACCGGTCATCGCCTCGAAGCCCTCGTGCAGGCTCTTGCCGGCGTCCTCCTCGAGGTGCGCGCGGGTCACCCCGATGCGCTTGGTCGTGCCGTCTTCCAGCTCGATATCCAGGTGCCCCAGGCCCACGATCGGCAGCTCGAACTGCGAGATCTGGTAGCCCTTGGGGAGATCCGGATAAAAGTAGTTCT
Organism: Thioalkalivibrio sp. ALE25; assembly: GCF_000377285.1. Taxonomy (NCBI): domain Bacteria; kingdom Pseudomonadati; phylum Pseudomonadota; class Gammaproteobacteria; order Chromatiales; family Ectothiorhodospiraceae; genus Thioalkalivibrio; species Thioalkalivibrio sp. ALE25. Next base: position 127,846 of record NZ_KB897926.1, read on the forward strand.
TGCGCGCGAACACCGAGCGCGGGGTGATCTCGGCGTTGATCGCGAGCCCCAGCATCACGGCCCGTTCGACCGCGCCCTGGTTCAGCACCGGCAGCACGCCCGGCATGCCCAGATCCACCGGGCAGGCCTGGCGGTTGGGCTCGGCGCCGTAGGCGGTGGGCGCCCCGGAGAAAATCTTGGAGACGGTATTGAGCTGGGCATGAATCTCCAGCCCGATGACGGTTTCCCATTCCATGCGGCGATCCTCAGGCGAAGGCCGCCGGCACACGCGTGTGCCAGTCGGTCTCTTGCTGATACTGGTGGGCGACGCCGAGCAGGCGCGCCTCGTCGAAGTAGTTGCCGATCAGCTGCAGCCCCACCGGCAGACCATCGATCTCGCCGGCCGGCAGGGACATCGCCGGCAGCCCGGCGAGGTTCGCGGCGATGGTGTAGATGTCCGACAGGTACATGCTGACCGGATCGGCCTTGGCACCAAGTGCGAACGGCAGCTCCGGGGTGGTCGGGGCCAGCAGCACGTCCACGTCCGCAAACGCGCGGCGGAAGTCGTCGGCGATGATACGGCGGACCTTCTGCGCCTTCAGGTAGTAGGCGTCGTAGTAGCCGGCGGACAGCACGTAGGTGCCGACCATGATGCGGCGCTTCACCTCGTCGCCGAAGCCCTCCCCGCGCGAGCGGGTGTAGAGGTCCATCAGGTCCTCGGGGTTCTCGCAGCGATAGCCATAGCGCACGCCGTCGAAACGCGCGAGGTTGGAGGAGCATTCGGCCGGGGCGACCACGTAATAGGCCGGCACCGACAGGTGGCTGTTGGGCAGGCCGACCTCGCGCACCTCGGCACCGCGGCCCTTGAGCACCTCGATGGCCGCGTCGATTACGCCGCGCACGCGCTCGTCGAGGCCCGCCTCGCCGAAGAACTCGGTCGGCAGCCCGATGCGCAGGCCCTTGAGGTCCTGGTTCAGACCGGCGGTGAAGTCCTCAGCCGGGCGTTCGACGCTGGTGGAGTCGCGCTCGTCGAAGCCCGCCATCGCGTTCAGCATCCGGCCGCAGTCCTCGGCGGTCGCGGCCATCGGCCCGCCCTGGTCGAGACTGGAGGCGAAGGCGATCATCCCGTAGCGCGAGACGCGGCCGTAGGTCGGCTTAAGCCCGGTAATGCCGCAGAACGCGGCCGGCTGGCGGATCGAGCCGCCGGTGTCGGTGCCGGTGGCCCCCGGCACCAGGCGCGCGCCCACCGCGGCGGCGGAGCCCCCGGAGGAACCACCCGGGACCCGCCCGGTATCCCAGGGATTGCGCACGGGCCCGTAGAAACTGGTCTCGTTGGACGAACCCATCGCGAATTCGTCCATGTTGGTCTTGCCCAGCATCACCGCCCCGGCGGCATTCATGCGCTCGACCACGGTGGCGTTATAGGGCGAGACGAACGGATCCAGCATGCGCGAGCCGCAGGAGGTGCGCACGCCCTCGGTGCAGAAGATGTCCTTCTGCGCGATCGGCACCCCCAGCAACGGCGCTTGCTCGCCCTGGGCCAGACGCGCATCGGCGGCGTCGGCCTGCGCCAGCGCCTGCTCGGCGGTCACGGTGATAAAGCTGTTCAGTTCCGGATCGAGGCGCTCGATCCGGTCCAGATACAGCTGGGTCAGTTCGCGCGAACTGATCTCGCGGGCCTGGAGCTTGCGCACCCAGCCGGACAGGGTTTCCTGGGCCATGGTTTCGGGGACTCTTGCTGGCTAGAAGCGTGACGGATTCAACAGAACGGTGACAACGTGGAGTGGATCACGCGCGGGGGATCACTCGATCACGCGCGGGACCAGATACAGTCCGCCCTCGACGGCCGGGGCGATCGCCTGGTAGGCCTCGCGCCGGTCCGGCTCGGTGACCGCGTCCGGGCGCAGGCGCTGCTCGGCGTCCAGCGGGTGGGCCATCGGCTCGACACCCTCGATGGCCGCCCCATCCAGTTGTTCGACAAAGGCAAAGATATCGCTCAGCCCTCCCGCGAAATCCCGGGCCTGATCGTCGTTCATGGCCAGACGGGAGAGATGGGCGATGCGCCGGACTTCGGAGGTATCGACGGACATGGCGGGAAGGGTCCTGTTGCGTTCAGATTTTAGGGGAACACTGATCAATGAACACGCTCGCGCTCGAGTCGCTTTTGTGTGCGAACAAGGCGCGGCGACTGCCGTGCAGTCATTCTGCACAAGGGAACCGCAACGCCGTTCCCGCGCAAAAGCGGCCGAGCCCCTCGGGGTTGGCACCCCAGGTTCCCCGATCCGGCGTTGCGCCGCTTGCGGGTAGAACCACTACCCGCTGCGCGCCGCGCCTGGTCTCGGAAAACCTGGGGTGCCAACGCGAGCGTGTTCATTAATCAGTGTTCCCCTGAGGGCAAAACGGAGCGCAAACTTACCACAAAGCCGTTGTTGCCCAAACCCCGGGCGCTTGCTAGAGTCGACGGCTTTCCCGCCCGCCCACTCAAGCAGGTTTCTTCTTCATGTTCAAACGCCTCCTGGGGTTGTTCTCCAACGACATCTCCATCGATCTCGGCACCGCCAACACCCTTATCTATATGCGCGGCCAGGGCATCGTCCTGAACGAACCCTCCGTGGTCGCCATTCGTCAGGACCGCGGCCCGGGCGGCCCGCGCTCCATCGAGGCCGTGGGGATCGAGGCGAAGAAGATGCTCGGCCGCACGCCGGAGCACGTGGTAACGGTGCGCCCGATGAAGGACGGCGTGATCGCCGACTTCACCACCACTGAGAAGATGCTGCAGTACTTCATCAAGAAGGTGCACGAACGCCGGATCTTCCGGCCCAGCCCGCGCGTGCTGGTCTGCGTGCCCTGCGGCGCGACCCAGGTGGAACGCCGCGCGATCCGCGAATCGGCCTTCGGCGCCGGGGCGCGCAAGGTCTACCTGCTGCAGGAACCGGTGGCCGCGGCCATTGGCGCCGGCATCCCGCTGGACGAGGCGGTGGGCTCGATGGTGCTGGATATCGGCGGTGGCACCTCCGAGGTCGCCGTGCTGTCGATGAACGGCATCGTCTACTCGGAATCCGTGCGCATCGGCGGTGACACCTTCGACGAGGCCATCATGGCCTACGTGCGCCGCAACTACGGCGTGCTGATCGGCGAGGCCACCGCCGAGCGCATCAAGCACGCGGTGGGCTCCGCCTACCCGGGCAAGGAACTGCTGGAGATCGAGGTCAAGGGCCGCAACCTGGCCGAGGGCGTGCCGCGCTCGTTTACCCTGAACTCCAACGAGATCCTCGAGGCCCTGCAGGACCCGCTGTACGGCATCGTCTCCGCCGTGCGTACCGCGCTGGAACAGACCCCGCCGGAACTGGGCGCGGACGTTGCCGAGCGCGGCATCGTGCTGACCGGCGGCTCCGCCCTGCTGCAGCAGCTGGACCGCCTGCTGATGGAGGAAACCGGCATTCCGGTGGTCATCGCCGACGACCCGCTGACCTGCGTCGCCCGCGGCGGCGGCCGCGTGCTCGAGATGCTCGACGAAAAGCGGGTCGACTTCCTGGCAATGGAATAACCCCCACTCCGGCCACGGGAGCCCTGACTCTCCCGCGGCCGGTGACTCGGGTTACACTCCGGACCGCAACTGGTCGGCAGGATCGCGGGTACAACACGCCGCAACCCTGCCTCGTCGACGCGATCCGCAACCGGAGGTCACGCCATCAGCAAGCCGCTGTTCAGACTGGGTGTCTCGCCCACTCTGCGCCTGCTCGCGGTCATCCTGCTGGGCCTGGCGCTGATGGCGCTGGACCACCGCGTCAATGAACTGCAGTTTGTCCGCAGCACCCTGGCCACCGTGACCTACCCGCTGCAAGTCGCAGTGGACACACCGGTCCGTGCGGTCAGCCGGGTGTTCGAGTCGTTCACCCGCCGCGAGGACCTGATCACCGAGAACCGCATCCTGCGCAGCGAGAACGCGGAACTGCGCGCCCGCCAGCTGCGTTTCGAGGCCCTACAGCAGGAGAACGACCGCCTGCGGGCCCTGCTCAATACCGCGCAGCAGGCCGAGGAACGCGTCGAGATCGCCAAGCTGCTGGCCGTGGACCTAGACCCCTTCCGCCAGCAGATCGTGCTCAACAAGGGGCGCGCGGACGACGTCTACGCGGGCCAGCCGGTCATCAATGCCGACGGCGTGATCGGGCAGGTCCTGTCCACCCGCCTGACCAGTTCCGTGGCCCTGCTGATCTCCGATCCCAGCCATGCCCTGCCGGTGCTCAGCGCGCGCACGGGCCTGCGGGGGCTGGTGGTCGGGACCGGCAACCCGCAGCGCCTCGAGATGCGCCACGTCCCGCTGCAGGAAGACGTGGAACCCGGCGACCTGCTGCTGACCTCCGGGCTGGGCGGCCGTTTCCCGGCCGACTATCCAGTCGCCCGGGTCACCTCCGTCGAGCGCCCGCAGGGCCAGCCCTTTCTGAGCATCCAGGCCGAGCCGCTGGCGGCGCTGGACCGTTCCCGCGAGGTCCTGCTGCTGTGGACCGAGGGCATCATGCCGGGCATCGCCCCCCTTGAACTGGATGAGGATGCGGAGGCAAGGCCGGGCGCATTCACGCCGGAACCCGAGCCGGACGACAACGCGCCGGCAACGCCATGACCCGCGCCATCGGCATCCCCTGGCCGGTGGCGCTGACCCTGCTGGCGGCCCTGGCCCTGGCCATCGTGCCAATCCCCGAGACCCTGCGCCCCGCGCGGCCGGAGTGGCTGGCACTGGTCCTGATCTACTGGGCCATGGCGTTTCCGACCCGCGTGGGCATCCTGACCGCCTTTGTCGCCGGCTTGCTGCTGGATACCCTGATGGGGCAACTGCTGGGGCAGAATGCCATCGCCCTGGCGGTGATCATCTACATCGTGCTGCAGATCCATCCGCGCCTGCGGGTGTACCCGGTCTGGCAGCAGATGATGGTGGTCGCGATCCTGATCGCCCTGTACAAGCTGCTGGCCCTGTGGCCCCAGGGGATTACCGGTTTTCCACCGGACCGGATTACGTACTGGGCCCCGGTGATCACCAGCGCCTTGCTCTGGCCGCTGATCTTTTTCCTGCTGCGCGACGTGCGCCGGCGCTGGCTCCTGCACCTGACCTGAGGGAGACGCCGATTCGTGCACATACCCGCGCCCGGCTCGAAGCAGCGTGAACGGTCACGCATACTGTGCCCCGCCAACCCGAAACAAGGAGCCCTGCCATGGACACGAACAAGCAAACCGAGATCGAGGCCGCCGTATTCCGCCGCCTGCTGCAGCATCTGGACGAGCGCAAGGACGTGCAGAACATCGACTTGATGAACCTGGCCGGCTTCTGCCGCAACTGCCTGTCCAAATGGTACGTGGCCGCCGCCGAGGAACGCGGCGAGTCGATCGACTACGAAGGGGCGCGCGAGATCGTCTACGGCATGCCCTACAGCGAATGGAAGGCGCGCTACCAGCAAGAAGCGACCCCCGAGCAGAAGGCGGCATTCGAGGCCAGCCAGAAATCGCACGATGCATGATCATGGCCTGATCGAGACCCCGGAGGCCCTGCAGGGCTTTCTCGACACCATTGCCGGGACCGACTGGATCGCGCTGGACACCGAGTTCATGCGCGAGAAGACCTACTACCCGCGCCTGTGCCTGATCCAGCTGGCCACCCTCGACCAGATCGCCTGTGTCGACCCGCTGCGGCTGGATATGGGCCTGCTTGAGCCCCTGCTGTTCGATGCCGGCGTGACCAAGGTCTTCCATTCGGCATCACAGGATCTCGAGGTCCTGTATCGCGAGCTCGGGCGCGTCCCCGCCCCGGTATTCGATACCCAGATCGCCGCCAGCATGCTCGGCTACGGCGAGCAGATCGGCTATGCCAACCTGGTCAAGGCGATCCTCGACCGCGACCTCGACAAGAGCCAGACCCGCACGGACTGGTCACGCCGCCCGCTGAGCGAACAGCAGATCCACTACGCCGCGGACGACGTGCGCTTTCTGGCCACGGTGTTCATGCGCCTGCTGCATGAACTGGAGAGCCACGACCGCATGCACTGGCTGCGCCCGGAGATGGAGGCGCTGAGCAACCCCGCCCTGTACGAACCGGATCCCGACGGTGCCTGGCAGCGCGTCTCTGGCGTCAAGCGGCTCAAGCCGCGCGAGCGCGGCGTGCTGAAGGCCGTGGCGGCCTGGCGCGAACGCGCCGCACAGGCGAGTGATCGCCCGCGACGCTGGATCCTGGCCGACGATATCCTGATCGACATCGCCCGGCGCACCCCTCAGGACACCGCGGCCCTGCACCAGCTGCGGGGCTTTCCCGACGGCATGAAGCCGCCGCGTCAGGAAGAACTGCTGGAGGCGATCCGCGAGGGCCAGGCCCTGCCGCGTGAGGAATGGCCACAGCTCCCGGAGAAGGCGAAGCTCACCGAGGCCGAGGAGGTCCTGGCCGACATCGGCATGGCCCTGCTGCGCGAATGCGCGCGACGCAACCAGATCACCGCCGCCGCGATCGCCCAGCGCAAGGATGTCATCGAGTTGCTGAAGGGGGACGGCACAACCGGCCGCCTGGGCAGCGGCTGGCGCCACGAGATCGCCGGAAAGACCATCGCCCGCTGGTTTGCGGGCGATGGCGAACTGGCACGTACGGAGGAGGGCTTGCAGATCCGCCCGTGAGCATCGAACGGGCGGATCTGCGGGGCGGTCAGGCCGCCTTGTAGATCCCGCGACGCGGCGAGGTCAGCCGGCCCTGGCGCTTCAGGTAGGCCAGGGTCTGGCTGATGTTCTTGGTATCCAGACCGATCTTCTCGGCCTCGGCCTTGATCTCCTTGATACCCATCTCCGGCTTGTTCGCGACAATCTCGCACAGCTTCTGGCTGATCGACTCGCCTCCGGCGCGCCGCCCGCGACGCCCACCGCTGGTGCTGGCGGCTCGGCCCACACGGCCGCCCAGTTCGCGGATCTGGCGCTCCAGCTCGTTGAGCTCCTTGCGGTGGCGCGCCAGCATCTCCTTGCGCTTTTCCATCAGCTTCTCGCGCTTCTCACGGCGTTCGGCCTCCTTGCGCTCGGCCTCTTCCTTTTCCCGCTGGCGCGCGAGGGCGTACAGTTCTTCGGCTGAAAGATCGGAGGCCTTCTTGTTATCCATGCTCATGCAACACTCCCGGATTCTGAAAATCGATTCAATGACAGGTCTGGGCCACAGGGGGTTCATAACCCCGCCCCATTCTCTAAAACTAGGGAAACACTGGTTAATGTACACGCTCACGTTGGCTCCCCAGGTTTTCCGAGCCAAGGCGCGGTGTGCAGCCGGTAGTGGTTCTACCGGCAAGGGCGGCAACGCAGGATTGGGGAACCTGGGGTGCCAACCCCGAAGGGGCTCGGCCGCTTTTGTGCGTGAACGGCGTTGCGGCTCCCTTGTGCAGAATGACTGCACGGCAGTCACCGCGCCTTGTTCGCACACAAAAGCGACTCGAGCGTGAGCGTGAGCGTGTACATTAACCAGTGTTTCCCTTGGCCACGGCAGAATAATACGAACCCATGGAACGATGCCAGAAAGATTATAAGAATACGCAGGAAATACAAGCGTCCGCTCGCACTCTTTCTCCTGAAAAGAGAAAGCAGATATGTGACGAGGTGGCACGGCTGTATCATTTGATCGAAGGCACACCGGGCAAAGACCTCCCGGCCATTCGATTTGATCTGAAAGGCCGGGCAGCCGGGCAATGGCGCCTGAGCAAGAATGCGGAAACCCTGCGCTTCAATCCGGAAGCCTTCAGCCTGGAATGGGATCAGCATTTTCCCGAGACGGTGGCGCACGAGGTGGCCCACTCGCTGGTCTACCGCGCCCACGGCATACGAAGGGTTCGGCCCCATGGCCCCGAATGGAAAGGGCTGATGCGGGCGCTGGGTTTCCCCAATCCGAGTGTCACGCATGCGACGGCGCTGACCACTCGCACGATGCGCCAGTACGACTATGTATGCGGATGCGGTCCCCAGCCCCTGAGCGCCCGCCGACACTTTCTCATTAACAAGCGCGGCTATCGGTACCAATGCCGCCAATGCGGCCAGTGGCTGCGACGCTCCGGCAGGAGTTGCAGCTGATACCGCGCGCACCCACGATCAAGCACACGCATCCGGGCGCGCCGGGATCATATGAAAACCCGGCACCCCGCCGTCATCGTCCCGGGAAGGAATGTCGGTTCAGATACTCCAGTAAACGCGCCGTTGCACCCTGATTCTCTGCAATAAAAGCGGTTGCGCGCTGCCGAATAATCTCGCGTCGGGACTCATCCTCCCCCAGCCACGCAGCCATCCGCGCGACCGCCTCCTCGGCATTCCTTGAACGCCATAGCAGATCCGCGGCCTCCATGCGTTCCACCAGAAGTTCAAAGTTGTCGACATGCGGCCCCATGACGACCGGACAATTCCAAAATGCGGCCTCCAGCGGGTTGTGGCCACCAACACCGACCAGTGACCCCCCAATAAAGGCGACATCGGCCAGGCCAAAGAAACGTTTCAACTCCCCCAGCGTGTCCAGCAGCCAGAAATGCGTGGCGGCATCCGGCACACCTTCGCTGCGGCGAATGAAGCTTTGCCCGGAACGTTCCAGCAGGTCTGCCACTTCGGGAAACCGCTGCGGATGGCGTGGTGCCACGATCACCAGAAGGCGTGGATACTCGGCGCGCAGTGCGTGCAGCCCCGGCAGCAATTGGGCCTCTTCGTCGGCATGGGTACTGGCGAGAATCACCACCGGGCGCCCCTCAACCACTGGACGCAGGGACCGGACCTCCTGGCGATCGTCCTCCTCGATGTGGATGTCGAACTTGATATCGCCATTGACCGTCACGCGATCGGGCACGGCCCCAAGGGCGACGAAGCGCTCCCGGTCCAGCGCATTGCGACAGGCAATCCAGTCAAATCCGCTCATGGCCGGCGCGATCAGCCGCGGGATCCGGGCATAGCGTCGGGCCGAACGTCCGGACATCCGGGCGTTCGCCAGCACGACCGGCACCGCGGCACGCCGCGCCTCCGCCAGCATGTTCGGCCAGATCTCGGTCTCCATGACCACGATGGCGCGCGGTCGCACGGCACGCAGGAATCGGCGCTGCAGCCAGGGCAGGTCCAGTGGCAGGAAACGATGCATGACCTGACCGCCGAGCCGCTCCGTCAGCATGGCGGCACCGGTCGGCGTCGTGGTCGTCACCAGAATGCGCCGCGGGCCGGCGTCCAGCAGCCGGCGAATCAGGGCTTCCGCCGCCAGCACCTCGCCGACCGATACCGCATGAATCCAGATCTCGGCCGGCTCCGGCGCGCGCGCCCAGCCCATGACCTCGCCCAGCCGGACACGCACCGAAGCCCGACGGCTGCGCAAGCCGTGGCGGATCAGCAACAAGGGGGTCAGCAACGCAAGCAGCGCCGTGTAGACTACGCGGGTCATTCGCAGGGAGACTCCGATCCGTGACGGCACGGCCCGAACCATCGAGCGCGACCGAACGCCCACCCCGCGGTCCCACCACCTGGCCCATGTGGGCGGTCATCGGCCTGGCACGGCTGGTCATCCAGCTGCCCATCCGCTGGCAGCAGGCACTCGGCCGCGGCATCGGGCGACTGTTCTACCGCTTCGGCCGCGAGCGTCGTGCGATCGCCCGCACCAACCTCGAACTGTGCTTTCCCGACCAGTCCACCGAGCAGCGCGAACAGTGGCTGCACGAGCACTTCGAGGCGGCCGGAATGGGGGTCCTCGAGATGGCCATGGCCTGGTGGGGACGCGACACGCAACTCAAGGGACATTACACAATCCACGGGCTGGAACATCTGGACAGGGCACTGGAGCAGGGCAAAGGGGCCCTGCTGGTCAGCGCCCATTTCACCACACTCGAGCTCTGCGGGCGCCTGCTGGGCCTGCACCGGGACTTTGCCGCGATGTACCGGCCCAGCGAGCGCCCGCTGATCAATTACCTGTTCAAGGTCAACCGCGACCGGCACACGGCGGGCGTGATCGCCCGCGACGACGTGAAGGGCCTGCTGCGCACCCTGCGCAACAACATGCCCGTGTGGTACGCGCCCGACCAGGCCACCAGCGGGCGCCAGACCGAACTGGTCCCGTTCTTCGGCGAACCCGCGAACACGCAAACGGCCACCCATCGCATCGCCCGGGTCAGCGGCGCCCCGGTCCTGCCCTTCTTCGGCTACCGCCGGGACGACGGCCACTACGTCGTGACCATCCACCCCCCGGTGGAAGACTTCCCTACCGAGGACGCCTACGCCGACACCCTGCGCATCAACCACATCATCGAAGAAGCCGTGATGGACGCCCCGGGCCAGTACTTCTGGACCCACAAGCGCTTCAAGAAGCGCGCGGGCATGCCCGATCCTTACGCGGGCTGAGGCTCGCGCGCGATCAGTCTTCCAGACCCAATTCGCGGCGGATATGCGCAGCCACCTTCGGCGTATCGTTGACCGGCGCGTAGGACCACTGATCGAGCGCCCCGCTAAACGGTCGGGTCACGCCTTCCGCCTCCAGGGCAGAGTGAAAGGCCTGCAGGCGACGGCCGAGCGGCCCCAGGGCCACCGTGTATACGGGGACACCGGTCGCCGCCGCCTCCGAGACCATGGACACGGAATCGGCACTGACCACGATATGGTCGGCTGTTGCCAGCATCGCCATAAAGGGGTTCTCGCCCTGCCCGTCCCAGACAAACCCGGGAACATCCGCCAGCCCCTCGACCAGTCGTCGCGTGCTGGCCGCGCCCGTCCGCCGCGAGGGCGTGACCAGCACACTTCCCCAGGAGGCTTCTGCGGCCGAACGCAGGTCACGGATCAGGGCATCTAGTCGTTCCTGCCCCAGATCACCGCGCTGGGTAGCACCCCCGATCAGCACCGCGACCCAGGGCCGGGGAAACGCCGCCCAGGCGTCCCCCAGATCCGCGCGCGCCGACTCCAGCCGCTCGGCGGTCACCCGGTGCAGGGCGCCACGCGTCGCAATCACGTTGGGGCCGGCCAGCCCATCGTGACGCGGCGGCACCACCCAGTCGAAATGGCGCGGAGAGATCTGCGGGTCCTGCACATGCACAGTCATGATGGCGCCACGACTGGCGCGCTTGAGGGCGACGGCAACCGTGGCGCTCCGCCGCCCGCAAGAGATCAGCAGGCGTGGCCAGGGTGGCTCCAGGGCATCACTGTCAGCGGTCAGTCCCCGCAGCACGCCCGGGGCAAAGGAGCCGGGCATCCAGCGCCAGGGGCGTCGCAGCCCCACCGTCTTGTGCTCGTAGGGCAGCCCGACGGCCTCGGCCAGGCCACGGACCTGACTGGTCATCCCGGCCTCGCCGGTGGTCAGGGTCCAGCACGAGATCTCGTTCACAGCCAAGCGGCCCGCGTCCGGCTTTCGCTCAAGCGGGCACACCCCTCTGCACAGGGGTATCCGGCGAGGCCAGTTCGTGGCGATTGCGCCACTCTTCGGTGACGTAGTTGATGATCAGGGACCGGCGTACACCTTCAAGCGGGCGCCGATGATAGCCGTGCCAAGTGTTGTCGGCCGGCACAAATACCAAGGCGCTGTTATACGTACCGGGGGCGGTCTCGTAGTGCGTCTCGGCGTCCACGTACACATCCGTGCCCCAGTTCTCGTAGCCCGGATCGGTGGACAGGTACAGCAGCATGGTGAATTTCTTCACACCCAGGTCCGTATGCGGTGCCAGCCAGAAACCCTCGGTATCCAGGCAGTGCTCGATACGCAAGTAATTGCCGCTCACGTCCACGCCGCACACCTCAAAGATCGCATCCAGCACCTGCGGACTCTCGAAGGCCGCCGCAACGCTCTCGCAGACCTCGAAGGCCTTCCGATTCTCGGCGTCGAAGAAGCGGCGGGAGCTGTTGTGCGTCTCGCGCTTGCCCTCGGTATCGCCGATCGCCGGCGCCTTGAACGGCAGTGCCTCAACTGCACGCGCTGCCGCCTCGGGCAGCACCGCGTGCGGATACCACCGCCGATATGGATATGCCTCCGATGACGCCCGCCGCAGCGACGCCTCCACCTGCTCTGCCACTTCAGCGGCTGTATCCATCATCGAACGCCTTGTTTATCGACAATCTTTATAATGAGCCACCATAACAGCCCCATCGTACTGAAAACCAATCGGGCACCTACCAAACCGTCCATCGCAAACAATGCCTCAAGGGAGGTAGGCCGGAAGCACGTGAACTTTCCATCGACTTACTAGCCAGGCGTGGACTCGCTTGCCCAAGGAATCGGTCAAACGATCCATTCCACGCATCAACCCGGCGACCCCCGGCGGCCCCGAAGTACGAGGTACACGACCATCCATCATCGACTCACCACCGTCCTCCCATGCCAACGCGGGAAAGACCTGAAGGATGCACAAACGCTTTTTCCAAGCCTGCGACAACAAGGTATCGTATGGCCTCGAAAAGGCAGCCTCCCAGGAGTCCAGAACCTTTCTGGCGCCAAGCCGCGAGTACACAAAGCCCGTCGCACCAAACCCTGGGCGCAGGGACACGAAGACATCCATACCTTCAACGTGCGCCACCACTGGCCCCTTCACAGTACCAGGGCGGTTCTCCAGCTTGATCAGATCCCAGCCACTGATCCCGCTTTCCAGCCTTCGAACCTGTTCGACGAAATTCGACGCTATCTCGGCGTCATCCTCCAGAATCACGCACGACTCTTCGCCCGTTTTCAGGAACAACCTCAGAGCCCGAAAATGGCTGAGGACGCAGCCGATTTCGGATGCCTGAAGCGGCTGACGGAATCGGCTCGCCCGGTAGCCCCGCTGGCGAGCCTCGAAGTCGGACAAGCATCGCCCGTCGACCGCAGGAACAAACTCCGGTTCGACACCGCAGCTTCGAAGCCTTCGCGTGACCGCTGCACGACGTTCAACGGCGCGATCCAGGCTAATTACGAAAACCCTCATGTCATCCTGACCCTGCGAACTCAGACTCTATTTCGGCCTAGCGAATCGTCTAGAATACACGAGCTTCAAATGCCGAGGCCGCTTTGTGCCCCTTCCACGATTTACTGAAACGCTCCGCCCCATAGCGGATTCGCTGAAAAATCACCCTCTTTACTTCGCGAACTCTTTGCTCGTGTTCGCCGTACTGACAGGGATCATCGCTTACGAACATGGCCCCTTTACGGCATCGCTTCTGCTCTTGGCACTGGCGACCCTATACCCCCTCGCCAAAGAGTTCCCCGAAGCCTTCAAGCTACACTGGCCCTGGATACTCGGCCTGATGGCATATGGGGGCTCCAGCATCGCCCTAGGGCTATTGCACGGCACACCGATTGACGAACTCGGCAAGCCTCTGCGATTCATTCTCGGGGTTCTCGTATTCCTCCACCTGGCCCGCACCGGGTTCAGTACCGCCGCATTCTGGTGGGGTGCCGGGCTAGGGGCCGCGCTCGCGGGCGCCCTGGCCATTCACGAGGTCGCCATAGAAGGCGCAAGACGGGCCGCACTCGGATTCAACCCGGTACCGTTCGGCATCCTCCTCGGCACGCTTGGCACCCTTGCACTTTATCGCGCCTCCACGCACCCCCGACTGCCGGGTGTCATGGTCTTTTTCATGTTTTCCGGCCTCGCCTTTGCCGGGACCATAGCGTCCGGTACTCGCGGAGCCTGGCTGATCTGGATTGTGGGCGCAACGCTGATCGCCCTGTTCCGGCTGCGCCGTTCGGCCATTCTCACTTCGCAAAAGTGGCTTCTACTTGCGGCCGTACTTCTCGGTGTCGCTGGGCTGACCTGGTCTGCAGGACATGACCGTATCGACCGCTCGCTGGAGGAAATCCGGCTAATTCAATCCGGAGAACTCCAATCCAGCCTTGGAACACGCGTGCAACAGTGGCACATCGGGGCTGAGCTGGGGATGCGCAATCCTCAAATAGGCCTTGGGTCGGACCGAACCGAAATCCACGACGCCGCAAAGGAAGCACTCGACGCGCACGGCTACGACTCCCGAGTCATCACTGAGTTTACTCACTTCCACAACCAGTACATCGAGAATTTCGTGACATTCGGCTTACCCGGCCTGATCGCATGGCTGGCCTTGCTAACCGCATTGGTCTACAAGACTTCTCCGTCCGCCCGAGAGCCAGCGATCCTCTTGCTCAGCGCATTCGCCATCGGCTCCCTCTTCGAATCGACAATGGAGGCTGGCCGACTGATCTTCATGATCATACTGGTGGGCAGTATGGTGCGCTTGCTGCACGACCCGCTACGCGAGAAAGAGTCGACACGTACCAACGGTCAACTCAGGCCCAAGGCATAGATGAGACGCGTACTGCAAATGGTCCCCGCGCTAGAATCAGGCGGCGTGGAGCGCGGCACCCTGGAGATCGGGCAATCCTTGGTTGCCGCCGGCCACCGCTCCTTGGTGATGTCTGCGGGCGGACGGATGGTGCCAGAGCTCGAGGCGCAGGGGAGCGAACACTTTTCCTGGCCCATTGGGAAGAAGTCCCCCTGGACGTTTCGCCTGGTTCGACCACTACGCCAGTTCCTCCACGAACAGCGTGTGGACGTCATAGACGTTCGGTCGCGCATGCCGGCCTGGATAGCGTGGAAGGCTTGGTCTGGCCTGCCTTCCAGCGAACGACCGCGACTGGTCACGTCGGTCCACGGCTTCAACTCGGTCAACCGTTACAGTGCGATCCTCACGCGTGGCGAGCGCGTGGTCACGGTATCCGAAAGCCTCCGCTCGTTCCTGCTGAACCATTACCCGCACCTTGACCCCGGCCGCATCGAGGTGATCCATCGCGGAATTGATACCGGCGAATACTACCCCGAGTTTCGGCCTTCACCGGGCTGGATGGCCCTGTGGGAGAAAACGTTCCCCCAGCTTCAGGGACGCTACACAATCGCACTGCCGGGACGCATCACTCGACTGAAAGGCCACCTCGACGCACTGGACATCCTGAAAGGGCTTCGGGACCGGAATATACCGGCCCACCTGCTCATCGTCGGCGGTACTGACCCGCGGAAGCAAAACTATCACCGAGAGCTGGTACGCCGGATCTCGGAAGATGAACTGGGTCCCCACGTGACTTTCACGGGTCAACGTAGCGACCTGCGCGAAATCCTGGCCATGTCGGACGCCGCCTTGTCCATATCCACACAACCGGAGTCCTTCGGCCGCACGACTCTTGAGGCCCTGAGCCTGGGACGCCCGGTTCTCGGATACAACCACGGCGGGGTGGGCGAACAGTTGGCAACTCTGTTCCCGGAAGGCCTCGTCCCTGTGGGCGATACGCAACTGGCCGCCCAACGGCTGGCTGAATGGGCGCAAGGAGACCACCCGCTCCCCCGGTGGCCTCACACGTGGGATCTAAACACCATGTGTCAGCGGACAATCAAATTATATGAATCACTTACCAACGGAACAGACACCCACCACCGAATTACATGAGCCTCGGAGTTCTACCCACAGCACTCCTGCCAATGTTGCGGCCCCACCCGAGAGCGACCACATCCAGCCTCGAGAACGTCCCGATCTGGTTCAAGGGGTAACCTCCCAAATTTTTGACACAGCTTGACCTGACAGTCGCCTGCAGTTCGGCGACAATCCTCTGTCTAGCTAAGGCGCAGTGAACACAGCCCTAGCTGGCCAGGCCAGGTACTCGCAACTCTTCAGCGCCATCGAACAAGGAATCACCAATGGAACAGAGCGAGCAAACGCCTGCCCACGAAGTCGGCAGCAAACAAGTCATCTGCATGAAATGGGGCTCGCTCTACGGTCCGGAATATGTCAACCGGCTGTACGCTGCCGTGCGACGTCAAACGACGGGACCGGTCCGGTTCGTGTGTCTTACCGATGACCCCAACGGCTTGCGCTCGGAAGTCGAGACGCACCCATGCCCCGAAATCGACATTCCCGAACCTTGGTGCAACACCGGGTGGCGCAAGTTGACGCTCTATCTAGATCCAGCCTCGCTCTCCGGTCTCGAGGGCGACTGGCTGTTCCTGGATCTGGACGTTGTAGTGACGGATTCCCTCGACCCTTTCTTCGAGCACGAACGCGACCACCCCTTCGTCGTGATGCAGAACTGGACCCAGCCCGGGTCTGGAATCGGCAACACATCCGTGTTCCGGTTTCGCATGGGGGTGCACGGCTACCTGCTGGAAAGGCTGCTCAGCAACTTCCATCATTTCCACAAGCGGTACCGCAACTCACAGACGTTCATAAGCCGCGAGATCGACTCCTTGCGATTCTGGCCGGATGCGTGGTGCGCGCTTTTCAAGGTCCATTGCGTACCGGCCTGGCCCGCCCGTCTCTGGCGCACACCGGCGATACCCGAGGGTGCCCGCGTAGTCGCTTTCCCGGGCTCGCCCAACCCGCCGGATGCCCTGGAAGGAAAATGGCCGGAAAAACGCTGGCGCAAAAGGCTGTACAAGCAGATCCGCCCAACTCCCTGGATCGATACCTATTGGGCGCGAGCCGAAGAGGCCTTGGCAGCGGAAATAGCGAACTCCCGGGACTGACCGAGGTAACTGACAGGGACCTGATCTGGCCCGCGCCCCCCCGGTCACGCGGAAATCAGTCGTCGTCTTTCAGGATGAACTGGGTGCCGCAGTAGGGGCACTGGAAGCGGCCGTCCGGGGTCTCGTCGATCGGGAGGAAGACGCGTGGGTGCGAGGCCCACAGGGCCATCTTCGGGGTGGGGCAGTGCAGCGGCAGGTCCTTGCGCGTGACCGTGATCTCGGTCTGCGCGTTCGGTGTCTGGTACTGGTCCTGATGGTGGGCGGTATCGGGATTCACCATGATTCTTCTCGCTTCCGGTTGACGGAAAATTCGGGCGCCTCAGACGAAGGTCAGCCAGCCCTCGTGGCGGCTGTCGCGCCCCTGCACCACGTCGAAGTAGCGTGACTGCAGGCGCTCGGTGATCGGGCCGCGGGTGCCGGTGCCGATCGGGCGATCGTCGACCTCGCGGATCGGGGTCACCTCGGCGGCGGTGCCAGTGAAAAAGGCCTCGTCGGCAATGTACACCTCGTCGCGGGTGATGCGCTTCTCAATGACCTCCAGCCCCTCCTCACGCGCCAGCTCGATCACCGTGCGGCGGGTGATGCCGTCCAGCGCGGAGGTCAGGTCCGGGGTAAACAGCACGCCGTCGTGCACGATGAAGATGTTCTCGCCACTGCCCTCGGCCACGAAGCCCTCGGTATCCAGCAGCATGGCCTCGTCGTAGCCGCAGCGGGTGGCCTCCTGCAGGGCCATCATGGAGTTCATGTAGTTGCCGTTGGCCTTGGCCTTGCACATGGTCACGTTCACGTGGTGGCGGCTGTAGGAAGAGGTGCGGATGCGGATTCCCTTCTCGATCCCCTCGTCGCCCAGGTAGCTGCCCCAGTGCCAGGCCGCGACCATCGCGTGCACCAGCAGGTTGTCGGCGCGCAGCCCCATGCCCTCGGAGCCGAGAAAACACATCGGCCGCAGGTAGGCGCTTTCCAGTCCGTTGTCGCGCACGGACGCGATCTGCGCCTCGTTCAGCGCCTCGGCGGTGTAGGGGATGGTCATCCCGACGATCTTGGCCGAGTTGAACAGCCGTCGGGTGTGATCCTGCAGGCGGAAGATCGCCGGGCCCCGCGCGGTCTTGTAGGCGCGCACGCCCTCGAACACCCCCATGCCGTAGTGCAGGGTGTGGGTCAGTACGTGGGTCTGCGCCTCGCGCCAGGGCACCATCTGCCCGTCCAGCCAGATCACCCCGTCGCGGTCGGCCATCGACATCGTCTTGTTCCTCTATGCGTTCTGGTTCGCGGCCGTTTGCGGCTCGCCGAACAGGTCATTCCAGGCTTCGATCACGCGATCGCGCACGGCGCAGAGCGCGTCGTCGGGCGCCTCGACTCGGGCATCCGACCCCGCCAGCGTGAGGCGGTGGATGCGATTGCGCAGATCCCGGTAGGCATCCGCCAGCGCCGCGCTCAGGCTCGCGTCGATCACACCCTCGCGCCCGAGCGCCTCCAGCGTGCGGATCTTGTCCGGCCAGTCGCAGACGGCGGGGTGCTCGTGCGCGGATACCAAAACCCAGTATTGAACCATGAATTCAATATCAGTGATACCGCCACGGTCGCGCTTGAGATGGAAGCCCTGGCCCTTCTTCGAGGCGTGTTCCGCCAGCATGCGATCGCGCATCTCGACGACCTCGGCCCGCAGCGCCCCGGCGTCGCGCTCGCGGGTCAGGACCTCGCGGCGCAGGGCGTGAAAGCGCTCGCCCAGCTCGGCATCCCCGGTCACGAAGCGGGCCCGCACCAGCGCCTGGTGTTCCCAGGTCCAGGCGGACTCGTCCTGGTAGCGCCGGAACGCCTGCAGGCCACTGACCAGCAACCCCGCCGTGCCACTGGGCCGCAGCCGGGTATCCACCTCGTACAGGCGGCCCGCCGGGGTAAAGGCCCCCAGCAGGTGCACCACCCGCTGGGCCACCCGCGCGAAGAACTCGGTGTTGTCGATCACCTTCGGGCCCGCCGTCTGGGCTTCATCGCCTTCACTGTCGTGCAGGAACACCACGTCCAGATCCGAACCATAGCCCAGCTCGAAGCCGCCCAGCTTGCCGTAGCCAATCACCGCGAAGCGCGCCACCCGCCGCGCGTCCGACGCCCCGCACTGCGGCTCGCCGTGGCGCTCGACCATCTTCTCCCACGCCAGTTGCAGCACCCGCTCCAGCAGGACCTCGGCAAGCCAGGTCAGGTGATCGGAGACCTTCATCAGCGGCAGGAAGCCCATGATGTCGGCGGCCGCCACGCGCAGCGTCTGCACCTGCTTGAACTGCCGCAGGCGGTCCAGCATCTGTTCGTGGTCCTGCTCGGGAAACTGCGCCAGTTCGGCCTCCAGCTCCTCGCGCAGCCCGTCGCGATCCGGCGGTGCGTAGAGCGCACGCGGATCCAGCAGCTCGTCCAGCAGCACCGGATGCCGGGTCAGCTGTTCGTTGATCCACGGGCTGGCGGCCACCAGCTTCACCAGCTGGGACAGCGCCAGCGGGTTTTCCACCAGCAGCGACAGGTAGACCGAACGCCGGGCGATGGTGCGCACCATCTGCAGGGCCCGGGGCAGCACCGCATCCGGGGCCTCCATCTCCGCGATGGCCCCGATCAGCAGCGGCATCAGGCGGTCCAGCCGCTGGCGCCCGGTCACGCTCATCGCACGCACGCCCGGGCTCTCGCGTAGATCGGCGATGCCGCGCAGGGCCTCGTCCGCATGCTGGAAGTCCATCGCCTCCAGTACCGCGCGGGCATCATCCTCCGGGAGCGCCCCCTGCCAGAGACGATTCAGCTGCTGCTCGCGATCCGCCTCCGGCGAGGCCTCCATGGCCGCCCCGTCCGCGCGCTGCGGGGCGCTGAAGACCTGCTCGAAGTGGGCATGCACCCGCCGCTGCTCGCGCAGCAGCGCCATCTCGAACGCGGCCTCGTCGTCGAAACCCAGCGACAGCGCCAGGCGGTGGCGATCATCCCCGTTGGAGGGCAGGCGGTGCGTCTGCTGATCATTCAGCATCTGCAGGCGATTCTCCACGCGGCGCAGGAAGCGATAGGAACGCTCCAGCTGCTCGACCGCGTAGGCCGGCAGGAGCTCGCGCTCGCGCAGCACCCCCATCACGCCCAGCAGGTCGCGACGCTGCAGCGCCTGGTCGCGTCCGCCCCGGATCAGCTGGAACGACTGCGCGATGAACTCGATCTCACGGATCCCGCCCTCGCCGTGCTTCACGTCCTCGAACCGGCCGCGCCGCGCCGACTCGTCGTTGATCATCTGCTTCAGCTCGCGCAGGTTGGCGAGGGTGCCGTAGTCCAGGTAGCGTCGATAGATGAACGGGCGCAGCCGCCGCATCAGCCGCGCGCCGGCCTCGGGGTCGCCCGCCAGCGGGCTCGCCTTGATCAGGGCATAGCGCTCCCACTCGCGTCCGTGCGCCTGGTAGTAGTCCTCCATGGCGTCGAAGTGCATCACCAGCGGGCCGGAATCGCCGAATGGGCGCAGGCGCATGTCCACGCGATAGCAGAAGCCATCCGCGGTCACATCCGACAGCACCGCGATCAACTGCCGCCCCAGGCGCTGGAAAAACGCCTGGTTCTCGATCACCCGTTCGCCATCGGTCTCGCCCGCCTCCTCGAAGGCGAAGATCAGATCGATGTCGGAGGAGAAATTGAGCTCGCCGCCCCCCAGCTTGCCCAGCCCCAGGACCACCATGGACTGGGCCTCGCCCGCCGGCCCGCGGGGCTGGCCGTAACGCTCCTGCAAGTGCCGGTCCAGCCACTGCAGCCCGCCCTCGATCAGGGATCGGGCCAGCCGGCTCAGGTCGTGCATCACCTCGTCGAGGTCTGCCTGGCCCGACAGATCGCGCCAGGCCACGCGGATCATCTCGCGATGCCGGGTCTCGCGCAGCACATGCCGCAGCGCGGCCTCGTCGGCGGCACCCTCCAGTCGCGCCTGGAGGGTGCGTTCGAAAGCGGCATCGTCACAGGCCGCCACCCGGCCCTCCGGGTCCAGGGCCTCGAGCAGGTATTCCGGGTGCTGGCGCACCGTCTGCGCCAGGTAATGGCTGAAGGCCAGCGCCACGGGCGTCGCCGCGAGGAAGGTATCCGGCCAGGCGCATTTCTCATCCAGCTCGGCCAGCAGGTCGCGAACCTCCTGCTGCAACGACACGGGCAGGGACGCGGGGGATTCGGGCAGAGGCTTGTCCATGTGCCAAGCCTATCAGCGTTGCACCCGATTGGGTGCCCGGCCCAGCGCGCCGCCGACCCAATGGGTATTGACACGGGATGAGAACACAAATAACAATCGTTCTCGTCTACTAGATACCAACACCTGACCATTCTTCAATGAGGAACCGCACCATGACGCTTCGTCCACTTGCCTGGCTGATCGGCACCGCCGCGGCCATCGCCGTCAGCATGCCGCTGGTCGGCTGCAGCCCCGCCGATCAGGACGAGGTCAACCTCTATTCGGCGCGCCAGGAAAACCTGATCAAGCCGCTGCTCGACGACTTCACCGATCAGACGGGCATTCAGGTCAACCTGGTGACCGGCGGTGCGGACAGCCTGCTGCAGCGCCTGCGCCACGAGGGCCGCAACTCCCCGGCCGATCTCTTCATCACCGTAGATGCGGCGCGCCTGCATCAGGCCCGCGAGGCCGGCGTGCTGCAGGGAATCGAGTCCGAGGTGCTGCACGAGAACATCCCCGAACGTTATCGCGACCCCGACGGGCTGTGGTTCGGCCTGTCCTCGCGGGCCCGCCCGATCCTTTATCACGAGGATCGCGTCGACCCGTCCGAGCTGTCGACCTACGAGGCCCTGACCGATAGCCAATGGGAAGGCCGCATCTGCATCCGCTCCTCCAGCAACGTCTACAACCAGTCGCTGGTGGCCGCGATGATCGCGACCGAGGGCACCGACGCCGCCCAGGAGTGGGCCAACGGAATCGTCGCCAACATGGCGCGCCAGCCGCAGGGCGGGGATCGCGACCAGATCCGCGCGGTGGCCGACGGGGTCTGCGACATCGCGATCGCCAACACCTACTACCTGGGCCTGATGCTGGACGGCGAAGGGCGTGATCGCGAAGTCGCCGAACAGATCGGCGTCTTCTGGCCCAACCAGGACGACCGCGGCACGCACGTCAACATCAGCGGCGCCGGTGTCACCGCGCACGCCCCGAACCGGGACAACGCGATCCGCCTGCTGGAGTTCCTCTCCGCCACCGAGGCCCAGGAGTGGTACGCCGAGGTCAACCAGGAGTACCCGATCCGCGACGACGTCCCGGCGAGCGAGATCCTTCAGGGATTCGGCGACTTCAAGGCCGACAACATCGAGCTCTACCGGCTGGGCAACCACAACGCCGAGGCCGTGCGCGTGATGGATCGGGCCCGCTGGCGCTGAGCCTGAACCATCACACCATGCACCCCACTCGCCCCCGGCCCTCCGGGGGCGTTTTGTTTGCACTCCGGAAGACATCGGAGACTCGGATGCAAAGAACCCGCCATCGCGCCGGCGTCAATCCGCCAGTCCTGAAGCGGCCATAGTGGTATTCGAAACAAGAACCTTTACTATTCGCACTCCATGAGCGCACAGACGACCAGTACGGCCGCCCCAGCGGCACCCCACGCGACCCGCCGGCGCCTGCCGTCGAGTCCGTGGACGGCGATTGCCCTCGTCGTGGCGCTGACCCTCGCCCTGCCGATCCTGGTCATCTTCGGGCACGTATTCATCCCCGCCGGGGAGGTCTGGACCCATCTGCGCGAGACTGTCCTCGCGGATTACGTGTTCAATTCCCTGGCGCTGCTGATCGGGGTCGGTATCGGGGTCCTGCTGATCGGGGTGCCGGTGGCCTGGCTGGTCAGCGTCTGCGACTTCCCCGGGCGCGGCATCTTCCAGTGGGCGCTGATGCTGCCGCTGGCCATGCCGGCCTACATCATTGCCTATACCTATACCGGCATGCTGGATTTCAGCGGCCCGGTCCAGGTGCTGATCCGTGACCTGACCGGCCTGGGCTACGGCGAATACTGGTTCCCCGAGATCCGCTCGCTCGGCGGCGCCATGGCCATGCTCACACTGGTGCTGTACCCCTATGTCTACCTGCTCAGCCGGGCCGCCTTCCTGGAACAGTCGGTGTGCGTTCTGGAGGTCTCCCGCACCCTGGGCGCCGGCCCGTTCGGCGGTTTTCGCCGGGTCGCCCTGCCGCTCGCGCGCCCGGCCATCATCGCCGGACTGACCCTCGCCCTGATGGAGGTCCTGGCCGACTACGGCACGGTCGCCTACTTCGGCGTCAGCACCTTCACCACCGGGATCTTCCGCACCTGGTACGGCCTGGGCGACCCGGCCGCCGCCGCCCAGCTGTCGGCCGTGCTGCTGACCTTCGTCTTCGTCCTGATCGTACTGGAACGCTGGTCCCGGGCCCGGGCACGCTTCCATCACACCAGCCGCCGCTACTCCACCCTTCCGCGCTATCAACTGCGCGGCTGGAAGGGGGCCGCGGCCTTCGTCGGCTGCCTGCTGCCAGTGCTGCTGGGCTTCCTGCTGCCGGCCCTCCAGCTCGGCCTGTGGACCATGCAGACCACCGACCACTGGATGAACCCGGCCTTCGGGCGCCTGGTCTTCAACAGCTTCTGGCTGGCGATCGCGGCTGCCGTGATCGCCGTCGCCCTGGCCCTGCTCCTTGCCTATGCCCGGCGCATGGAAGGCGGTCGTTTCACGAACGCCGCTGTACGCGTCGCCGGGATGGGCTATGCGGTGCCCGGCATCGTGATCGCGATCGGGGTGATGATCCCGTTCGCCGCGTTCGACAACGCCCTGGACGGCTTCATGCGCGACACCTTCGGGCTGTCCACCGGATTGCTGCTGTCGGGTACCGTCTTCGCCCTGCTGTTCGCCTACACCGTGCGCTTCCTGGCGGTCTCGCTGCAGACGGTCGAGGCGGGGCTGGGCAAGATCCAGCCGAGCATGGATGACGCCGCCCGCTCGCTCGGGATGCGCCCCCTGCAGACCCTGACGCGGGTGCACCTGCCGATCATGCGCGGCACCCTGCTGACCGCGCTGCTGCTAGTGTTCGTCGACGTACTCAAGGAGCTGCCCGCCACGCTGATCCTGCGCCCGTTCGACTTCAACACCCTCGCGGTGCGCGCCTTCGAGCTGGCCGGCGACGAACGCCTGGCCGAATCCTCCTCCGCCGCACTGGCGATCGTGCTGGTGGGCCTGGTTCCCGTTATCCTGCTGTCCGTGACCATCGGCCGCTCGCGCCCCGGCCAGCAGGGCCCGACCCGCGCGGCGGACGAACAGCCGCCGCAGAAACCCCTCGCCATGCCCGCAGGCACGACGAATTCCCCATGACCCAGCCCGCCATGACCCAGCCCATCGACACCAGCCTGCAGGTGCCTCACACGCCGCTGATCGCCCTCGATCAGGTCGACATCGGCTACGACGGCACCGCCGTGGTCCACCAGGTATCGCTGGCCCTGTCCAAGGGCCAGATCGGCTGCCTGCTGGGCCCCTCCGGCTGCGGCAAGACCACGCTGCTGCGCGCCATCGCCGGGTTCGAGCCGCTGATGGCCGGCAGCATCCAGCTGGACGGACGCAGCGTCAGCGACGCCCGGGGCACGGTGCCGCCGGAGAAGCGCGGGGTCGGCATGGTGTTCCAGGACTTCGCCCTGTTCCCGCACTTGAGCGTGGCCGACAACATCGCCTTCGGCATTCGCCACTGGGGCCGCGAGGATCGCGACGAGCGCATCCGCTCGCTGCTCAAGCTGGTGGGCCTGTCGGGCTATGGCGAGTCCTTCCCGCATGCCCTGTCCGGCGGCCAGCAGCAGCGCATCGCGCTGGCCCGGGCCCTGGCCCCGCGGCCCAAACTGCTGTTGCTGGACGAGCCCTTCTCCAGCATGGACGTGGAGCTGCGCAGCGAGCTCGCGCGCGAAGTGCGGCGTATCCTGCGCGCGGAGAACACCACCGCCATCCTGGTCACCCATGACCAGCACGAGGCCTTCGCCTTCGCCGACCGCATCGCGGTCATCCACCAGGGCCGCGTGGCCCAGTGGGATACCGCCTACAACCTCTACCACCGCCCGGCGGATCGCTTCGTCGCCGACTTCGTCGGCGAGGGCACGCTGATCCCCGGCATGGTCTGCGCCGAGCATGTGGTGGATACCGCCTTCGGCGAGATCGAGGGCACTCTGTCGGAGCAGCTGCCGCCCGGCACGGCCGTGGATGTCCTGGTCCGCCCGGACGACATCGCGATCGACAACGAGGCCGGCACCATCCGCACCGAGATCCTCGACAAGGCCTTCCGCGGAGCGGACTTCCTCTACACCCTGCGTCTGCCGGACGGGCTCAGCGTGCTGTGCATGGCCCCGTCCCACGACAACTTCGTGATCGGCGAACACGTACGCCTGCGTCTCGATTTCACCCACCTGGTGGTGTTCTCGCGGGGCAGCGGGGTGGACTGCCCGGCGACCTGATCCGCCGCCGGCGTAACGCAACGGCCGGTCGGGCGGGAACTCGCGTGAGTTGGCGCGTTCCGATCCTCACACGCGCCCCGCTTCGCAACCGCTATCATCGTTCCATGACCCGTCTCCGCGCCCTGTTCATTCGCCGGTTAGCCCTGTCGCGCGTCGGCGGGGTCGCACTGGTAATGCTGGCGCTCGCGGGCCTGGCAAGCCCGGCCGCCGCCGAGAATGGCGCCACCCCGGGTCTGCAGATCGAGGGCGGAACCGACGCCCAGCGCGAGAACATCCGCAACAGCATCAACCTGGCGCGGCACCCCTGCGACCTGCCGGGGTTTCGCGAACGCCGGGTCCTGCGCGACACCGAGGAACGCGCCCGCAACGCCCTGCGCGCCATCGGCTTCTACGACGCCGAGCTGGAGCTGGACTTCGAGCGCGGCGAGGACTGCTGGGACGTCCGTATCACCCTGGACCCCGGGCCACCCACCACGGTCGAGCGGATCGATATCCAGATCACTGGCGAGGGGGCCGACGACCTGGGCTTCGAGGCCGTGCGCAGCCAGACCGAGATCCGCGTGGGTGACACCCTGCGCCACGACCGCTACGAGGCCCTGCGTAACCGCATGACGCGGATCGCCGCCGATCGCGGCTACTTCGACGCCGATCTCCACACCCGGCGCCTCGAGGTAGACCGCGACGCGCGCGCCGCCACCATCCGCCTGCACATGGAGACCGGGGATCGCTACCGCATGGGCCAGGTCCGTATCGACCAGGACATCCTCGCCGACGACTTCGTCCAGCGCATGGTGCCCTTCGAGGCCGGCGACCCGTACAGCTCGGCGCAGATCATCGCACTGCAACGCAACCTGAACGACAGCGGCTACTTCGGCGGCGTCCGCGTGCGCCCGCAGCGCGATGCGGCGGACGGGCTGGAAGTCCCGATCCTCGCGGAGCTGGAACCACGCAAACGCCACAGCTACGAGGCCGGCATCGGCTACTCCACCGATATCGGACCGCGCATCCGCCTGCGCTACGAACATCGCTACGCCAACACCCGGGGCCACCGCTACCAGGCCGAGATCGAGGCGTCCCCGGTGCGATCCGGCATCGGCTACAACTACGAGATCCCGCTGCGCGACCCGCTGCGTGAACGCCTGAACCTGTTCACCACCTACCGCACGGAAAAGACGGACACCCAGGAATCCGACCGCTTCCAGATCGGGGCCAACCGTATCCTGCAGCGCCGCAGTGGCTGGCAGACCACCGAGGGGCTGCGCTACGAATACGAGGACTACACCGCCGGCGAGGACGACAGCGGCCGCAGCCAGCTGCTGATCCCGTCCTACCGCATCAGCCGCATGGATGCGGACGATCCGATGACCCCGCGGCGCGGCTACCGCTTCGAGGCCACCGTGCAGGGCGCGCGCGAGGAGATCCTGTCCAGTACCTCGTTTGCGCAGGTACTGGCCAGCGGCAAGATCGTGCGCGGCCTCGGCCCCGGACGGGTACTGGCGCGCGCGGACGCCGGTTTCACCGAGGTCGACGCGGTGCAGGAGCTCCCCAGCTCCCTGCGCTTCTACGCCGGCGGTGACGCCAGTATCCGCGGCTACGGCTATCAGCGGGTCGGCCCGCGCAACGAGGACGGCGATGTGATCGGCGGGCGCCACAAGGTGGTTGGAAGCCTGGAGTACGACTACCCGGTCGTCGGCAACTGGAGCGCCGCGGCCTTCGTGGACGCCGGCAACGTGGTCAACGAGTGGGACGAATTCGACCCGGTCTACGGGGTCGGGATCGGCGTGCGCTGGCGCTCCCCGGTCGGTCCCATCCGCGTGGACCTGGCCCACGGCCCGGATTCGGAAGACGACTTCCGCATCCACTTCTCCATGGGGCCGGACCTGTGAAGTCCGTTTTGCGCGCCAGCCTGTGGGGGCTGTCCACGCTCCTGACCCTGGTGATCGTCCTGCTGGGGACCCTCGGCGCCCTGCTCGCCACCGAGTCCGGTACCCGCTGGCTGGCCGCCCAGGGCGAGCGCCTGGCCCCGGTCGAGTTGCGCATCGACCGGGTCGAGGGAACGCTGTTTACCGAACTGCGGCTGCACGGCCTGTACCTGGCGCTCCCCGACGGGCCGGAGATCGATCTGCCCGCGGGCCGCATCGGCGTCAGTGCCCGCAGCCTGCTGCGCGGGGAACTGAACATCCGGCTGCTGGCCGCCACGGGCATGCGCGTCGATCTACCGTCGCCCGACCCGGAGGCGGCCTCCGACGATGAACCCTTCGCACTGCCCGAATCCATCCAGCTACCGCTGGCAGTGCGCCTGGGCCAGCTACTCGTCGAGGATCTGGAGATCCTTCAGACCGGCGAGCCACTGGCTACCATCACCCGCCTGACGGCCGGCGCCCGGGCGCGCGGTTCGCGGGTCGAGCTGCAGGCGCTGGAACTGGATATGCCGGAGATCCGCGCCCGACTGACCGGGGAGATCGAGACCGACGGGGACTATCCGCTCGAGCTGCGCGGCCAGTGGCAGGCCCCCCTGCCCGAGACGGCTGCCGAGGGCCTGGGAACCGACGAGGCAGACGGCGAGCTGCGGGTCACCGGGGCCCTGCGGGAACGCGTACAGGTGGACCATGACCTGCGCGCCGGCATCGAGCTGAGCCTGCATGCCAGCGCCCGCGAACTGTTCGCCACGCCAGAGCTGGAACTGACCGCGCAGTGGCAGCCCTTCGCCTACCACCTCGATCCGGAACAGCACGTCGACATAGAGGCCGGGCGCCTTGAGGTGCACGGCACACCGGAGGCCTGGGCCCTGGAGATCGACACGGCCGCCACCCTCGCACCCTGGCCGCGCATCGCCGTGAGCACCCGTGCACGGGGAGACCTCGAATCGCTGCAGCTTGAAGGCCTCGAGATCGCTTCCGAAGCCGGTCGGATCGCCCTGTCCGGCCCGGTCCGCTTCGACGACGCCCTGGACTGGGACCTGGCCCTGGAGGCCCATCAGCTGACGCCGACGCCGCTGGGTCTGGACGTGGATGCCGGGATCGAGCATCTCAAGGCGGAGCTGCAGGGTCACCTGCCGCTGGGGACCGACGCCCCGCCCCTGGCCGCCCTGGAGGCACGCGCGAGCGTCACCGAACTGGAAGGACATTTCGAGGATCAGCCGCTCAGCGGGCGCCTGAACGCGTGGGTGGCCGATGGCGAGGCCGGCATCGAGGACACCCGCCTGGCCATCCGCGACCTCGCGCGGCTGGATCTGGCGGGTGCGGCCACGGGCCTGGCCGGCGACCTGACCGATCCCGATCACCGCATCGCCTTCGACCTCGGGCTGGACCTCGCGGCCCCGGAACTGGCACGCCTGCACCCAGAGCTGGACGGCCACATCGAACAACTGCGCGTGGCACTGGACGGCGACTACGCACCCGCCAGCGGTGGCCTCGCCGCGCAGCTCAAGCTGGCCCCGCTGCAGGCCCGCCTGCGCGGGATCGACATCACGGGTGACGCCCGGGTCGCGCTGAGCGAGACCGGTGGCCAGATCGAACGGCTGCAGCTCGCTACCGACACGGGTGCCCGGCTGGCCCTGAGCGGCGACCTCGACTGGACCGAAGGCCTGGCGTGGGATCTCGCGCTGGACGGCGAGAGGCTGGACCCGTCACTGGTGGCCGCCGAGCTCCCCGGCCAGCTCGCGCTGGCCCTGACCAGCGAGGGACACCTGGACGCCGACGGCCGCCCGCGCCTCCAGGCCCGACTACAGCGCCTGGAGGGCCGCCTGCGCGAACAGCCCGTTTCCGCTCAGGCGGAACTCGCGCTGGAGGGCGAACACCTGCGCGTGGACCGCCTGGACCTGGCGCTGGGTCGGAACACGCTGAGCGCCCGCGGCGAGTGGACCAACGCCCTCGACTTCGAACTGCAACTGGATGCACCGGAGCTGGACCGGGCCTGGCCCGACCTTGGCGGCCGACTGGAACTGGATGCGCGTATCGCGGGGGACCCCGAGCGTCCGCGCGTCGCGGCGCGCGGCAGCGGCGCCGGCCTGCGACTGGCGGACATCACCCTGGAACGGCTGGAATTGCAGGCTGATGCGGGCCTCGAGGTGGCCGCACCCGCCGAGATCGAGCTGCGCCTGACCGGGCTCGAACCGGGCGACGGTACGCGGGTGGAGTCTTTGCGGCTGGACGCCTCTGGCCGCGTGGATGAACACCGCGCCACCCTCGCCGCAGATGCGACAGACCTGGGTTCACTGGAACTGGCGCTGCGCGGCGGCCTGGACCCCGAGACCCTGCACTGGCGCGGACAGCTCGAACGACTGGACCTGGACCAGCCCGCCGCCGGGGCCTGGAGCCTGGCCGAGCCGGTCGCGCTGGAGGGCGGGCCCGAGCAGGCGCGGCTGGAGCGCCTGTGCCTGGCGCGGGACGACGCACGCCTGTGTACCGAGGCCCGCTGGAGCGCCACCGCAGGGGCGGAATTCGATGCCGACATCCGGGCCCTGGACCTGGCGTGGCTGGAACCCTTCCTGCCGCCGGAACTGGCCATCGCCGGCGAGCTGAACGCCGACGCCAGCGGCCGCCTCGACCCCGACGGCACCCTGGCGGCCGACCTGGCCGTGACGCCGACCGACGGCCACCTGATCGTGCGGGACGAGGACGGGGATCTCGAGGAAGTCCCCTACCGCGACGTACGCCTGAGCGCCCGGGTACGCGACCGCGACGTGGACGCCGCCCTGCGCCTCGACTTCCTGGAGGGCGGAACCGCCCGCAGCGACATCCGCCTGCGCCCGGACGGCGAGGACCTGCGCCTGGACGGTGACTTTGTCGCGCGCCTCGAGGACCTGGCGTGGCTGGCCGCCCTGAGCCCCGAGATCCAGCACCTGAGAGGGTCGCTGGACGCCCGCCTGGACTTTGGTGGCCGCCTCGACGCACCGCTGGTGGAGGGTGAGGTGGCCTTCCGCGACGGGGGCGTGCTGATCCCGGAGGCGGGTATCGACGTGGTGATCCCCGAGATCACGGCCCGCGTTGTGTCGGCCGAGGAGCTGACGCTCGCCGGGCGGCTGGAGTCCGGCGATGGCGGCATCGACCTCGACGGCCGGGTCGATCTCGGGGGCGACGGCCCGCGCGCCGAACTGAATCTGGCCGGCACGGACTTCCTGGTGGTCAATCGGGTGGACGCGGAGGCCCGCATCACACCGGACCTGCAGCTGGTCTTCACCCCCGCCGACGGCATTCGCGTGCGCGGCGAGGTATTCCTGCCCTGGGCGCGCATCCGCCCGCCGGACCTGCCGCCGGGCGCGATCCGGGTCTCCGGCGACGAGATCATCCTCGGCGAGGAGATCCAGGAGGCCCAGGGGCTGAAGACCGACATCCGGATCCGGATCCGGCTGGGCGACGACGTGCGCTTCGACGGCTTCGGCCTGACCGCGCGCTTCGCCGGCGAGGTGGATGTCGAGGAGATCACCGGGCAGCCTACCCAGCTCTTTGGCGAGATCACCATCCCCGAGGGGCAGTACAGCGACTACGGCCAGGATCTGCGGGTGGAACGCGGCAGCCTCGTCTTCCAGGGGCCGGCGGAAACCCCGGAACTGGACCTGCGCGCGGTGCGCACCGTGCGCGAATACAACGTGACAGTCGGGCTGGAGATCCGCGGCACGCCGGACAACCTGCGCTCGCGGGTGATCTCGGACCCGCCGATGGACGAGACCGAGGCAATGTCGTTCCTGCTGACCGGTCGCCCCCTGTCGGGCGCGTCACAATCGGACGGCAACATGATCGCCGCCGCCGCGGCGGCCTACGGCCTGGAACAGGGTGCGGTCATCACCGAGCGCATCGGCCGCGAACTGGGCCTGGACGAGGTGGAACTGGATACCGAGGGCGGGCTGGACGAGAGCGCGCTGACGCTGGGTCTGTACCTCTCGCCAAGGCTCCTGCTGCGCTACTCCATCGGGTTGTTCGACAACACCTCGAAGGTTTTGCTGCGCTATGAGCTGACCCGCAACCTGAGCGTGGAAACCGCCTCCGGCACCACGGAACAGTCCGTCGACCTGATCTACCGCATCGAACGCTAGGGCACTGTGGATTGGGAACCCGAGGTGTTGTTCACCACGAAGCACACGAAGGCACGAAGAAAAAGCGGTTCGGATGCAGGCATTAGTACACCAAGCTCACCGAAACACCGCGCTTTCTCGCAACGGCTGACCGACACTCGAATCACGACTACTCCCCGAGAATCTTCTCGAGGCCGGCGCTGACCGCCGGTCATCGCGAGGAGCGAAGCGACGTGGCGATCGGTGAGGCATCCACTCCAACGCGCCCACGTCACGACGCCGAACCGACACGGTGGGCGTCCAGAGTTCTCTGTTAGCCCGAGGCGTCGCGGGCCCCGTTGCGCGCCGCCTCGATGCGGGTGCGGATCTGGCTACGGTAGAGCTGCTCGTTGGGGATGCCCACCAGCGGCGTGCCGGCCGGACGACCCTCGGCATCGAAGGCCATGATGGTCGGCACGACGCGCACCCCGTAGTTCCGGCCGAGGCGATTCCCGGGCAGCGTCTCGCCATCAAAGTCGCGGACCTCGTCCCGGTCCAGCATCACCTTACGGATATGCACTCCGGCAAAGGCCGGATCCTCGGCCATCGGGCCCAGGTGCTGTTGTTCCGCCCGGTCACAGTAGGGGCAGCTACTGGAGGCGAACATGATCACGGTCGGCCGACCATCACCGTTACCGGCCAGGGCCCGCAGATCGGTCGCGCGCTCCACGCCGCCGGCGGCCGCGGGGGTCGTCAGCAGCAAGCCCGCCATCAGGGTAACGCCCCCCAGCAGGGCCGCGAACGGATTGCGTCTCGGGATTCGATGGATCGTCATGATGATCGGCCTCTCCAGATATCTGGACCCAGTCTAGGGGCACAAGATTAACGCAGACTGAAGGGCGTTTCGCGCCAACCCGGTCAACCCGGGAGCGGAGAGGGATTCATCGGCGACCTGGCGGGGGAACACGCACAAAAAAGCCCCGCCGAAGCGGGGCCTTGCACCGGCTCGCCGGCGAACCGGCGGCCGGGGTATTGCGAGCGACCTTAGTTTGCGCGCTGGCGCACGTCGGAGGTCACTTCCACGCGGCGGTTGGCCTCGCGGCCGGCCTGGGTGGAGTTGTCGGCGGTCGGGCGGTCTTCGCCGTAGCCGACGGTGCGGATGTCGCTTTCACGCACGCCTTCGCTGGCCAGGAAGTCGGCGACGGCCTGGGCACGACGCTCGGACAGACCCTGGTTGTAGTCGGCCGGGCCGATGGTGCAGGTGTGACCTTCGACCAGCACCGAGCTGTACTCGGCGTCGTCGGCGGTCAGGCTGCGGGCCAGGTCACGCAGGGCGGAACGGCCTTCGGAGCGCAGCTCGGCGCTGTCGAAGTCGAACAGCGCCTGGGCGCTCAGCGTGGTAGTGGTGAATTCCGGCTCCGGCTCCGGCTGCGGGGCAGCAGCGGGCTCGGGCTCGGGGGCTTCGGCGGTTTCCTGGATGTAGCCCGCGCACTGTTCGAACTTCACGTTTTCCGGGGCCCAGGAACGCGTGCGCACGCACTCGCCAGAGCGATCGACCACGACCTTGCCGCTGCGGTCGGTGACGTTCGCGGCCGGCGGTTCCTGCGCAACGACCTGCCCGGCGGCGCCCAGCACCAGCGAAGCCACGGACGCGGCCAGAAGATTCTTAACGAGCTTATGATTCATTGCATAGCCTCCTTGTAAAAACAATCGACGTCGGACCCCGTTTGCGGTCGTACGGAAATCAGTAGTCGCACGCGCATCCGCAATCCAAAGCAGCGAGCTCCTTGCGCCAAGCCCTCTACAGTACCCTGATACTGGCACACAAGTTCTGGTTTTGCACGCAACGAGACGCAATTTTTGTGTCGGCATCACAACGCCGTCACATTCCGCAAACTGGCCGGGATCCAGCCACTTTCGGCAGGACTGTCACGTCATTGCAACAGCCCCTGCGGGGATCCCGCGTATCTCAAGGGACACACAGTCGCATTAAGGGTTCCCTGACGCGGCGCCGACCCACGAGACCACACTGGGGCCGATCGTCTCGCCAGACAAAAAGACCCCGCCGAAGCGGGGTCCCGGGTACATCGGCGATGTACGGAGAAGGCGCGGCTTACATCATGCCGCCCATGCCTCCCATACCGCCCATGCCTCCCATACCGCCCATGTCGTCGCCACCGGCGCCGCCACCGTCATCCTTCTTCGGGATGTCGGCGATCATGGCCTCGGTGGTGATCAGCAGGGCTGCCACGGACGCGGCGTTCTGCAGTGCGGAACGGGTCACCTTGGTCGGATCCAGGATGCCCATGTCGATCATGTCGCCGAACTCGCCAGTGGCGGCGTTGTAGCCGTAGTTGCCCTTGCCTTCCAGGACCTGGTTCAGGACCACGGACGGCTCGTCACCGGAGTTGTAGACGATCTGGCGCAGCGGCTCTTCCATCGCACGGCGGCAGATATTGATACCCGCGGTCTGCTCTTCGTTGTCGCCCTTGAGCTTGGTGATCGCGGCGCAGGCACGCAGCAGGGCCACGCCACCGCCGGGGACCACGCCTTCTTCCACCGCCGCACGCGTGGCGTGCAGGGCGTCCTCGACGCGGGCCTTCTTCTCTTTCATCTCGACCTCGGTGGCGGCACCGACCTTGATCACCGCAACACCGCCGGCCAGCTTGGCCACGCGTTCCTGCAGCTTCTCCTTGTCGTAGTCGGAGGTCGCTTCCTCGATCTGCGCACGGATCTGGTCAACACGGCCCTTGATGTCCTTGTTGGTGCCCATGCCGTCGATGATCGTGGTGTTTTCCTTGGTCACCTGCACCTTCTTGGCGCGGCCCAGGTCTTCCACCGTGGTCTTCTCCAGCGACAGGCCGACCTCTTCCGAGATCACCTGGCCACCGGTCAGCACGGCGATGTCCTGCAGCATGGCCTTGCGGCGATCGCCGAAGCCCGGGGCCTTCACGGCGGCGACCTTCACGATGCCGCGCATGGAGTTCACCACCAGCGTGGCCAGGGCCTCGCCCTCGATGTCCTCGGCGATGATCAGCAGCGGCTTGTTGGCCTTGGCGACGCCTTCCAGGATCGGCAGCAGATCACGGATGTTCGAGATCTTCTTGTCGAACAGCAGGATGTAGGCATCCTCCAGCTCGGCGCTCATGTTCTGCTGGTTGTTGATGAAGTAGGGCGACAGGTAGCCGCGATCGAACTGCATGCCTTCCACGACATCCAGCTCGTTTTCCAGCGAGGAACCTTCCTCGACGGTGATCACGCCTTCCTTGCCGACCTTGTCCATCGCATCGGCAATGATCTCGCCGATGGCGGTATCGGAGTTCGCGGAGATCGAACCGACCTGCGCGATCGCCTTGTGCTCGGTGCACGGCTTGGACAGCTTCTTCAGCTCTTCGGTCGCGGACTTGACGGCCTTGTCGATACCGCGCTTGAGGTCCATCGGGTTCATGCCGGCGGTGACCGCCTTCATGCCTTCGCGGACGATGGACTGGGCCAGCACGGTCGCGGTGGTGGTGCCGTCACCGGCGGCGTCGGAGGTCTGCGAGGAGACTTCCTTGACCAGCTGCGCGCCCATGTTCTCGAACTTGTCTTCCAGTTCGATCTCCTTGGCCACGGACACACCGTCCTTGGTCACGGTCGGGGCGCCGAAGGCCTTGTCCAGTACCACGTTGCGGCCCTTGGGACCGAGGGTGACCTTCACGGCGTTGGCCAGGGTGTTCACGCCCTTGGCCATGCGGGTACGGGCGTCGGTACCAAAGCGTACTTCTTTAGCGCTCATGATTCGTTCTACTCCTGAAAATTCGTGTTAGACGGACGCGGGACGGGGCCTCAGCCCTCGATGACGGCCATGATGTCGTCTTCGCGCATCACCAGGACGTCTTCGCCCTCGACCTTGACCTCGGTGCCGGAGTACTTGCCGAACAGGACCTTGTCACCGGCCTTCACGTCCAGCGGACGGGACTCGCCGTTATCCAGGATCTTGCCGTTGCCCACCGCCAGGACCTCGCCGCGGATCGGCTTTTCGGCCGCGGAATCCGGGATCACGATGCCGCCGGGGGTGGTGCGCTCTTCTTCCATACGCTTCACGATGACTCGATCGTGCAAAGGCCGCAGGTTCATGGTGCGAACTCCTTATAAAGTGTCTGCAACAGGAAAGTTGGGGTGTCGGACGGGCACCCTGTTAGCACCCGCCCCTGACGAGTGCTAATAATAGGGGCACACAAAGGCGAGTCAAGGGCGCGCGTTACAAATCCGGAGACCGCGGGGAGATCAGCGACGGTCGTCGTGATCGAGCCGGTCGTCAGGCGGCTCGCCACCGTCCTCGTGACGGCGGAACTCGCCCTCGATGGTGTCGCTGCCCTGTGCGCCGCCAGGGCCAGCCCCACGTGCGCGGACCATGCCGCGACGCAGGATGCCGTCCGCCGCCCAGCGCCGCAGCGGCGGGATCAACAGCACGAAGCCGGCGGCATCGGTGAAAAAACCCGGCAGCAACAGCAACACGGCGGCGCTCATCAGCAGCCAGCCTTCGACCAGACCCCGCGCCGGCACCTCCCCGCGCGCCAGGCTCTGCTGCAGACGGCGCCAGTGGTAGAAACCCTGCAACCGGAACAGCAGCAGCCCGGCCGCGGCCGTGATAATCACCAGCGCCACCGTCATCAGGGCGCCCACGGCGTCGCCCACCCAGGCAAAGCCGAAGATCTCGAGCAGTACCAGACCGAGAAAGACGAACAGGGGAAAGAGGGGGTTGCGCATCGAGGGGGTTCCGCAGATCAGGCCCGATTATTGGAACATGCCCCCCGGGTGCTGTCGATTGGAACCCCGGTGCGACGCGGATACTCCAAAAACCATTGACACCGGGACGCGCTGGCCGCGACCCGTTTTGTCCTTGCAAGGGGAAGGGAATTAAGCCAGTCTTCCGCACGTCTTTGGTGCATACGCCTGACGAGATATTCCGGAGAGCAAACGAACCATGCTGCGCACACCGATCCTGATGCTGGCCCTGCTGGCCTTCCTAGTCCCGGCCCTGACGACCGCCGCCGTGGAAGACCCGCGCGATCCGGAACACCACTTCTTCGACCCGACCTTCGGCGAGTTCCCCGAGGAGCTGGAGGAGGCGCGCGCGGCCGGCAAGAAGGGCATCCTGATCTTCTTCGAGATGGCCGACTGCCCGTTCTGCCACCGCATGAAGAACCAGGTGCTGAACCAGCCCGAGGTTCAGGAATACTTCAGCGAGCACTTTCTCGTATTCAGCGTCGACGTCGAGGGCGCCATCGAGATCGTCACCTTCGAGGGCGAGACCAAGACCCAAATGGACTGGGCCACCCGTGACTACCGGGTGCGCGCCACGCCCGTGTTCCAGTTCTTCAACCTCGAGGGCGAACCCATCGCCCGGTTCACCGGGGCCACGCGCGACGTCCGCGAGTTCCTCCAGCTGGGCGAGTTCGTAGCCGAGGGGCATTACAAGGACCAGAACTTCACGCGCTTCAAGCGCGAACAAGACGGCCGCTGAGCCCCATCCGCTCAACCCGCGAGGATCGACGCCTGATGTCGCCGATGCACCCCCGCTCGTCCGGCCCCCACCACCGGCGCCGACTGGCCCGCCTGCTGCTGGCCGGCCTGCTCCTGTGGCCGCTGGCCGGAGCGGTAATGGCACAGGACAGCGTCGGCGCGGCCGATGCCGGGCCCTTGCCCAACCCCATGCGGGTCGGTGACGCACTGGAACGCGTCGACGCCCTGCACCCACGGGTGCGCGCAGCACGCGCCGAACGCGAGCAGGCCCGCGCGGAGCTGGAAGCGACCCGTGCCGAACGCGACGTCAGCGTAAACGCCCGGCTCGAGGCCCGCTGGATCGAACCCAACGACCAGATCGAGGACCGCAGCCGCAACGACTCACGCGCCGCCATCGTGGCGCGCAAGCTGCTGAGCGACTTCGGCCAGTCCCACGCGCGCGAATCGGCCAGCGAGCAGCGTCTGGTTGCCGCCCGCCAGCACGAGGAACTGGCCCACGCCCGCCACCGCATCCACGTCCTCGAGCGCTACTTCGATGTGCTGCTGGCCGATCTGGCCTTTGCCCGCGACACCGAGGCAATGGCCGCGGCCTACGTCTCCAAGGAACGCGCCGAGGAGCGCAACCAGCGCGGTCAGGTGTCGGATATCGAGGTCTTTCGCCTTGAATCCGAATATCAGACCCTGCGCGTTCAGCGCACCCGCGCCCTGCAGAACCAGGCCCGCACCCGCGCCGCCCTGGCCGAGGCCCTGAACCGCCCGGACCGGCGTGTGCGCACCGTGCTCGCTCCCATGCTGCCGCTGGACCTGCCGGAACTGCCGGATCTGGACACCCTGCTGGCCGAGCTCGACAACACCAGCCCGCGCCTGCTGGCCGAACGCCGCCAGGTCGAGGCCGCCAGCCGCGAGGTGGCCGCCTCGCGCGCCCAGCGCCGTCCGCGCCTATATGCGGAGGCCGAATCCGGCTGGTGGAACCGCGACCTCGGCGGCGGAGACCGCAACCCGTTCGCCGCCGGCCTGGTGCTGGAGATCCCGCTGTACGAAGGCCGTCGCCACGACAGCCGCGTCGGCCAGGCCGTCGCCGCCCGTCACCGCGCCGAGGCCGAACTGGGCCAGGCACGCATCGAGGCCCGCAACCGCCTGCGCGAACTGCACGACGAGATCCGCGCCCTGCGCACCCAGCGCGACGAGGCCGCCTGGCGCATGGACTACCGCGAGCTCTACATCGACCGCGCGCGCTACCTCTACGACATCGAGGACCAGGCCGATCTGGGCGACTCGATGGTGCAGCAAAGCGCCGCGGCGCATTTCAATGCCAGCACCGAATACCAACTGGCCCTGGCCTACGAGCGCCTGGCCCTGCTAAGCGGCCGTGACGAGTTGAGCCCGTTCCGCGCCACCCAGGAAACCCCTTGAGCCGCCGGCCCACTGGCGACCGGACGGGAGAACTGCCCATGTCCCGCGTATTCACGAGCCCATCCCTGCTGACCACGGCCAGCCTGCTGGCCCTGCTCGCCGTCACCCCTGCGCCCTTGCTGGCCGAGGACGGCTTCGCGGCCCAGCTCGACTGGGGCGAGCGCTACCGCATCACCGCCCCGGTTGCCGGCCGCATCGAGTCGATCGAGGCCCGCGCCGGCGATCAGGTCGAAGCCGATGCCGTGCTGTTCCGCCTGGACACTCGACGCACCGATGCCGACCTGCGGGCCGCCCGGGCCACGCTGGAGCGCCTGCAGATGGAACTGGACGAGGCCGAACGCGAACGCGACAAGGCCGAGGACCTCTACGACCAGACCCTGATCGCCGCGCGCGAGCTGGAACTGGCCCGCATCGACTACGCGACGGTCGCCGCGCGCCTGGCCGAGGCCCGCGCCCAGCGTGACCGCATCCGCGCCGATCTTGACGACGCCACCATCCGCGCCCCGGCCAGCGGGCGCCTGGTGCGCGTCGAGGCCAACCCCGGCCAGTACGTGAACCCGGCCCTGCTGCCGCCGGTGCTCGCGATCCTCGGCACCACCGACCCGATGCGTGCCACGGCGACCGTCCCGGCCGACACGGCCACAACCCTGGAACCCGGGACCGAGGTTACGGTCGTAGTCGGCGACCAGCGCCTGCCCGGCACCATCGCGCGTGTGGGCTGGGAGCCGACCGGCGAGGAGCCCGAACGCGGCTACCGCGTCGAGGTCGAGTTCTCCCCGGCGGACGGTGTGCCGCTGCGGCCGGGCCAGACGGCGCGCATCGAACGGGATTCCTGAACCATGAGTACCACCCGGCAAGCCACCGAAGCCCGCGCCTGGCTGGTGATCACCACCCTGGATGACACGGCCGCGGCCGAGACCCTGGCCGGCACCCTGGTGGAACAGGGCCTGGCGGCCTGCGTGCACATCCTGCCGCCCGGACGCTCGGTCTACCTGTGGAAAGGGAATATCGAGAGCGATGCGGAAGTCACTCTACTGATCAAGACCTCGCCCGCACGTCTGGACGAACTCCAGACGCGCCTGGCGGACCAACACCCCTACGAGACACCCGAGATCATCGCCCTGCCGATCGAACACGGGCTGCCCGATTACCTGGACTGGATTACACAATGCACCTCCTGAACCCGCGCACCTGGCTGGCGAGCCTGCTCCTCGCCCTGACGCTGCTGCCCGCCCTGGCCCAGGCCGTCTTCGAGGACGACCTGCTGGACCCGGACGACGCCTTTGCCCTCAGTGCCGAGGCGATCGACGCCGACACTGTGCGCCTCACCTGGGACATCGCGGACGAGTACTACATGTACCGCGAGCAATTCGAGTTCACGCCGGAGAGCGACGGACTCGAACTGGGCGAAGCCCGGATCCCGGACGGCGAGGTCAAGGAAGACGAGTTCTTCGGCCGGGTCGAGACCTATCGTGGCCAGGTGCAGGTCGAGCTGCCGATCGTGGCGGCCGAGAGCACAACCATCGAACTGACCGCGCGCTCGCAGGGCTGCGCGGATCTCGGCGTGTGCTATCCGCCGCATTTCCAGACCGTCTCCATCGAGCTGCCCGGCCTGCCGGGCGGGAACGGCGAGGCCGACGCGGACGAAGAACCCCGCGACGAGCCCGCGGAGGAACGCAGCGCGCTGGGCGACCTTGGCGAACTGTCCGGTGATCTGGGCGCCGCCGATGACCTGCTGGAACCGGAAAAGGCCTTCGCCGCATCGCTGGAGGCCATCAGCCAGAACGCGGTGATCCTGCGCTTCGATATCGCCGAGGGCTACTACCTCTACCGCGAACAGCTGGATGTGCGCATCGCCGAGGGCGACGGCATCGAACTGGGCCCGGTCAACCCGCCGGACGGCGAGCTGCAGGAAGACGAATTCTTCGGCGAGAGCCAGGTGTTTCGCGACCAGGTCGAGATC
Organism: Thioalkalivibrio sp. ALE25; assembly: GCF_000377285.1. Classification (NCBI taxonomy): domain Bacteria; kingdom Pseudomonadati; phylum Pseudomonadota; class Gammaproteobacteria; order Chromatiales; family Ectothiorhodospiraceae; genus Thioalkalivibrio; species Thioalkalivibrio sp. ALE25. The sequence goes on from NZ_KB897926.1 coordinate 167,602, forward strand.
CTCGTCCCGGTGCTGCGTGACGCGGACGACGTCGCCGACATCACCCTGGCGATCGATTACCAGGGCTGCGCCGACGCCGGCGTGTGCTACCCGCCGCTGACCCAGGAGGTGTCGGTCACCTTCGCCTCCGACCTGGCCGCCGAGGCCGACACCGATGCCCTGCCGGAGACCGGCGACGAGCCGCGCGAGGACGACGAGGCCGCCGCGCCCGTCACCCAGCAGGACCGCATCGCGGCCCAGCTGGCCGACGGCCAGATCTGGCTGGTGGCGCTGGCGTTCTTCGGCTTCGGGCTGCTGCTGACGTTCACGCCCTGCGTGTTCCCGATGATCCCGATCCTGTCGAACATCATCATCGGGCAGAAGAACCTGACCACGCGCAAGGCGTTCCTGATCTCGCTGGTGTTCGTGCTGGCGATGGCGGTGACCTACACCGTGGCCGGGGTGTTCGCGGGCCTGGCGGGTGCCAACCTGCAGGCCGCGTTCCAGAACCCCTGGATCATCGGCACCTTCGTCGCCATCTTCATCGCGCTGGCGATGTCGATGTTCGGCTTCTACGACCTGCAGATGCCGGCCGGGGTACAGAGCAAGCTGTCGCAGATCAGCAACAAGCAGGAAGGCGGCACCTACGTCGGCGCCGGGATCATGGGCTTCCTCTCCGCCCTGATCGTCGGCCCCTGCGTGACCGCGCCGCTGATCGGTGCCCTGCTCTACATCAGCCACACCGGCGACGCGCTGCTGGGCGGTATCGCCCTGTTCTCGCTGAGCATGGGCATGGGTGCCCCGCTGCTGGCCATCGGCACCTCCGCCGGGCGCCTGCTGCCGAAGGCCGGCCCGTGGATGGACACCATCAAGGCGGCCTTCGGCGTCGGCCTGCTGGCCATTGGCATCTGGCTGCTCGAACGGGTCGTCCCGGGCGAGATCGCGATGTTCCTGTGGGCCATCCTGCTGATCGTGACGGCGGTCTATATGGGTGCACTCAAGACCCTGCCGGAGGGCACCTCCGGCTGGCACACCCTGTGGAAGGGCCTGGGCGTGGTGCTCCTGATCTACGGCGTGCTGCTGATGCTGGGCGCGGCCACCGGCGGCAAGGACATCTTCCGCCCGCTGGCCACGCTCAACCAGCCCGCGGTGACCGCCAGCGGCGAACAGGCCGGGCCGACGGAGATGCAGTTCACCTACATCGACAGCCTCGAAGACCTCGAACGCGAGCTGGAGCAGGCACAGGGCAATAACCAGCCGGTGTTCCTGGACTTCTACGCCGACTGGTGCGTGGACTGCGTGCGCCTGGACCGCACCACCTTCCAGGACCAGCGCGTCATCAACGCGATGGCGGACGTGCACCTGCTCAAGGCCGATGTCACCGACAACACCTCGGAGCACCGCAACCTGATGCGCGAGTTCAACCTGTTCGGGCCCCCGGCCATGATCTTCTGGGACGCCGACGGCAATGAACTGCGCAACTACCGCAACGTCGGGTACCTGAATGCCGACCGTTTCCTGGCGCATGTGGAAAGCGCCATCGGGGTGACACCATGAGGCATCACACGCACGCGCTCCCCGGGCTGGCACTCGCCACGGCCGGCGCCTTCATGCTGGCCGCCTGCGGCGATCCGGAACCGGAGATGGATACCGCTGGCGCCACCACCGACGCGGCCCCCGAGGTCGCAGCCGAGGAGGCCTCGGGTAACCAGCGCATCGACTTCACCCTGCCCGATCTCGCGGGGGACGAACGCCAGCTCAGCGAATGGGACGGCGACCTGATCGTGCTGAACTTCTGGGCCACCTGGTGTCCGCCCTGCAAGAAGGAAATGCCGCTGTTCCAGGACACCTACGAGGCGCACCGGGACGACGGCTTCACCATCGTCGCGGTGGCGGTGGACGAACAGACAGCCACCCAGCACTTCGTGGACGACTTCGGGATCGAATTCCCGGTCCTGATCGGTCAGGACGAGGCGGTCGCCGTGGGCCGCGAATACGGCAACCGCATTGGCGCCCTGCCCTACACCGTGCTGATCGCCCGCGATGGCACCATCCTCGACACCCATCGCGGCGAGGTGGAACCGGAAGACCTGGACGGGTGGCTGGAGGCGCACCTGTAGCATCCCCATGTGCCGGAGTGGCGCGCCCGGCGCCCTTGCGCCACAAGGCTGGTAAGCTTGGCCGCCATGACCGAGCGCGAACGCCTGTGGGAACTCGCCCGCCTGATCCGACTGGATCGCCCGGTGGGCATCTACCTGCTACTGTGGCCCACCTTCTGGGCCCTGTGGGTAGCGGCCGACGGCTGGCCGCCCGCCTATCTGATCTTCATCTTCACCGCCGGCGTGGTCCTGATGCGCTCGGCCGGCTGCGCGATCAACGACTACGCCGACCGTGACTTCGACGCCCACGTGGCCCGTACCCGCGACCGTCCGCTGGCGATCGGCACGATCACCCCGCGCGAGGCCCTCGGCACCTTCGTGGCGCTCAGCGTGGTCGCCTTCGTGCTGGTGCTGTTCACCAATGTGCTGACCATCCTGTATTCCCTGGTGGCCGTTGCGCTGGCCGGCACCTATCCGTTCTCCAAGCGCTTCCACCACTTCCCGCAGGTCCATCTGGGCGCGGCCTTTGCCTGGGCCGTGCCAATGGCTTTCACCGCGGTCACCGGCGAGCATCCACCGCCCGTCGCCTGGCTGCTGTTCGTGACGGTTCTGGCCTGGACCGTGGTGTACGACACCTTCTACGGCATGGTGGATCGCGAGGACGATCTGAAGATCGGCGTGAAGTCCACCGCGATCGCCTTCGGCGAGCTGGACCGCCTGATCACCGCCGGGCTGCAGGTCCTGGTCTGGTACGGGCTCTACCTGGTCGGCCAGCACGCCGGGTTCGGGGGCTACTACACGGCCGGGCTGGTGATCGTCGCGATGCTGATGTTCTACCAGCAGTTCCTGATCTTCGAGCGCGAGCCTGCCGACTGCCTGCGGGCCTTCAAGAACAACCACTACCTGGGCGCCGTGGTCCTGCTAGCGATGATCGCCGACCATCACCTCGGCGCCTGACGCGCCCCCTGGGCGGCTCAGGCACGCGCCAGTACCAGCCCCTCCACTCGCTCGGCACCCGCCCGCCGCAGCACGCCGGCCAGCGCCGACAGCGTCGCCCCGGTGGTGGCCACATCATCCACCAGCAGCACATGCCGCCCCGCGAGATCCTCGCCGCGCCAGGCAAAGGCCCCCTTCACATTGCTCCGGCGGGCCTTGCGGCCCAGCGCCTGTTGCGACGCGGTGGCCCGAATGCGCCGCAACGCCCGGGTCTCCAGCGCCGCCCCCAGTTCCGCCGCCACGCGCCGGGCCAGGACATCCGACTGATTGAAACCGCGCTCGCGCAGCCGCCGCCCGTGCAGCGGCACCGGCAGCACCGTATCGGGCGAGGACCGCCCCCTCTGGCCCTCACCGTCAAAGGCCACCCGGGCGACATGGCCCGCCAGCGCCGCCAGGGCGCGCTCGGCCCGAACGTTGCCGCCATGCTTGTAGGCGAGGATCAACTGGTCCAGCGGCCAGGCATAGGCCCATCCGGCGTGCAGCGCGTCCAGCGCCGGGGGCTGGCGCACGCAGGCCGGGCACACCCCGGCCGTCGGCAAGGGGAGCGCACAGGAGGGACACGGGCGCTCCAGTGGTGGCAGATCGCCCCGGCAGCCCGTGCAGACCGCCGGTCCGGGCGCCAGGCACAGGCCGCAATGGGACGGGTACAGGGCGTCCGCCAGCCACTCGGCGCAGACAGCGGACCAGGCCGTCCAGCGCGCGGCCACGGCATGCACAGGGCCCGGTTGCGATGAAGGGGTCAGGGGCATGATGGTATGCTCTGCGTTTTGCATGCAGGGTAGACCATGGCCACCAGGACCGTCTCCGGGCGCAGCTCTCGGCGCGCCGCGTCGATGTTCGACATCGGCAACCTGATCAGCGTGTCGATCGCCGGCATCCCGCTGTTCGTGGTCAGCAGCGAGGGCGTCGGGGTGGGTTTCATCATCGCCGCGATCATGGGGATCGTCCCGCTGGTCCTGTGGTTCGGCGGCTCCATGCTGGTCTACGCCCTGAACAAGCACCACCCCGATCCGCGCGTCGGCCATCACACCCAGTGGGCCGCGTACCGCTACTACGCCCTGATGGGCGCGCTGATCGTGGTCGCCACCTTCTTCCCGCCGGATCTCGACTACTACCGCGCCTACTGGGCGATCGCCGCGGCCATCCTGCTGCCCTGGACGATCTACGCGCTGTTCACCATCTACCGCGAGCCCTGGGCGGATGTCGAGATCCCCGCCGAATCCGACGAGGACCACCACCTATGAGCACGCCCCGCCACGACTGGAATACCGACGAGGTCGAGGCCCTGCTCGACCTGCCGCTGAACGACCTGATCTTCCGTGCACAGACGGTGCACCGCGAGCACTTCGACCCGAACGCGGTGCAGGTGAGCACGCTGCTGTCGATCAAGACCGGGGCCTGCCCGGAGGACTGCGCCTACTGCCCGCAGAGCGCGCACCATGACGTGGAACTGGAGCGCGAGCGCCTGCTGCCGCTGGAGGAAGTGCTCGAGGCCGCGCGCAACGCCCGCGCCCAGGGCGCGACCCGCTTCTGCATGGGGGCCGCCTGGCGCAACCCCACCGACAAGAACCTGGAGCGCGTGATCGAGATGGTACGCGCCGTCAAGGACGAGGGGCTGGAGACCTGCATGACCCTCGGCATGCTGAAGGCCGAACAGGCGAAGCGCCTGTCCGAGGCGGGGCTGGACTACTACAACCACAACCTCGACACCTCGCCGGAGTTCTACGGCCACATCATCTCCACGCGCACCTACGAGGACCGCCTGGAGACCCTGGAGCACGTGCGCGAGGCCGGCATGAACGTCTGCTGCGGCGGCATCCTCGGCATGGGCGAGTCGCGGCGCGACCGCGCGCGCCTGCTGCAGCAGATGGCCAACCTGCCGAAGCACCCGGAATCGGTCCCGATCAACCAGCTGATCCAGGTCGAGGGCACGCCGCTGCACGGGATCGAGGACCTCGACCCGCTGGAGTTCGTGCGCACCATCGCCGCGACCCGCATCCTGATGCCGGCCTCCTACGTGCGCCTCTCCGCCGGGCGCACCGAGATGTCCGACGAGATGCAGGCCCTGTGCTTCCTGGCCGGCGCCAACTCGCTGTTCTACGGCGACACCCTGCTGACCACGCCGAACCCCGGCGAGAACCACGACCTCGCGCTGTTCGAACGCCTGGGCCTGCGCCCGGAGACCGGGCCGGAAGCCCCTGCGGAATCGGACCGGCCCGCCTCCGCATCGGCCTGAGCCAAGCGGCCTGTGGCGGGCGACTTTCCCGATCATTTTTCGGCAGTGGCGGCGGCGTATGCCCGCCACCGCCCGGACTACCCCGCCGAGCTGTTTGACTGGCTGGCCGCGCACACCCCGCGCCACGAACGGGCCTGGGACTGCGCCAGCGGCAACGGCCAGGCCGCGCAGGGCCTGCAGCCGCACTTCCCGCAGGTCGTGGCGACAGACGCCGCCCCGGCCCTGCTGGCCGCCCTGCCGGCGACCACCGGGATCGACCGCATCGCCTGCGCCGCCGAGGCCTGCGCGCTGGCCGACGCCTCGGTAGATCTCGCCTGTGTCGCCCAGGCCGCACACTGGTTTCGCCACTCCGAGTTCCATGACGAGGTTGCACGCGTCCTGCGCCCGGGCGGCCTGCTGGCGATCTGGGGCTACGGCATCCTGCGCGCCGAGGATCCGGCGCTGGACCGCCTGCTGACCGACTTCCACGACACCACCTTAGCGCCCTGGTGGCCGGAAGAGCGCAGCCACATCCGCAGCCACTACCGCGACCTGCCCTTCCCCTGGCCGGAGATCGAGACGCCCGAGTTTCGGATCGGCCGCGACTGGGACCGCGACACCCTGCTCGGCTATCTCGGCACCTGGTCGGCCATCCGCCGCGCGCAGGCCGCCGGGCAGGATCCACTGGCCGCACTGGAGCCGGCCCTGCGCGCGCTGTGGCCGAACGCGGACATCACCGCCCGCGTGCACTGGCCGATCTTCCTGCGTGCCGGGCTGCGGCCGTGAGCGACTCACCATGAGCAAGTCACTGCAGGCCTTCCTGCAGGCCCACCTCGACGGGGTACGGGCGGACGCACGCTGGCGCCGTCTGCGCACGCTGGACGGTCCGCAGCAGCCGGAACAGGTCATCGACGGCCAGCCGGTTGTCGCCTTCTGCTCCAACGACTACCTGGGCCTGGCGGCCGATCCGGCCGTCGCTGCCGCCGCCCGCGAAGCCCTCGACCGCTACGGGGTCGGGGCCGGGGCCGCCCATCTGATCAACGGCCACACCCGCGCGCATGTGGAACTGGAGCAGGCGCTGGCGCGCTTTACCGGGCGCGAGCGCGCGCTGCTGTTCTCCACCGGCTACATGGCCAACCTGGCGCTGGTACAGACGCTGGCCGGCCGCCACGACACGGTGTTCGAGGACCGCTGGAACCATGCCTCGCTGATCGACGCCGTGCGCCTGGCCAGCGCGCGCAGCCAGCGCTATCACCATGCCGATCCCGGGCACCTGCGCGAACGTCTGGAGCAGGCCCCCGATCGCGGTCACCGTCTGATCGTGACCGACGGGGTGTTCTCCATGGACGGCGACATCGCCCCGCTGCCGGAACTGGCCGCGCTGGCGCGCGAGTTCGACGCCTGGCTGATGGTGGATGATGCCCACGGCCTGTCGGTGCTGGGCGCGACCGGCGGCGGCAGCTGCCAGCACCACGGCCTCGACGCGGACGACGTGCCGATCCTGATGGGCACGCTGGGCAAGGGATTCGGCACCGCCGGGGCCTTCGTCGCCGGCTCCGAGGCCCTGATCGAGGCCCTGATCCAGACCGCTCGGCCCTACATCTACACCACCGCGATGCCGGCCGCCCTGGCCGCCGCCACGCTCGCCTCCGTGCGCATAGCCGAGGCCGCCGAGGATCGCCGTGCGCACCTGCAGGGCCTGCTGCAGCGCCTGGGGGCAGGCCTGGACCGGCTCGGCCTGCAGCACCCGCCGCCCCTGACCCCGATCCAGCCGGTCCACATCGGTGACGCCCGCCGCGCGAGCGCCGTGGCCGAGAGGCTGCTGGCCGCCGGCTTCCTGGTCCCGGCCATCCGCCCGCCGACGGTACCCGAGGGCCAGGCGCGGCTGCGCATCACCCTGTCCGCCAGCCACACCGAGTCTCAAGTGGATACGCTGCTACGGGCGCTGGAGCACGCGCTCGCCGCCACCACCACGTGAAACCGCGCACAGTCCCGACACGCAGCCGTTCACGCTTCCACAAAACACCCGCCACGTTAAAGAACCGTTCAGCAAAACAACGCCAAGCTGGGCCCGTATCCGATCAAAAGGAGACGGACCATGGCACGGAAACGCACCCAATCCCGTCGCGGCCTGCCCGCGCACCTGAAGGTACTGGCCGCCGCACTGCTGTTCGGATTTGCCGCCGATACCCTGGCCTCGCCACCGCCCTGGGCACCGGCCCACGGCTGGCGCGCGCAGAACGACCCGGGCTATCACGGCTACCACGGTCACAGTTATGACCGCTGGGAGCGGGACTACGGCGTGATGGACGGGCGCTGCAACCGCGACGCGATCGGGGCCGCCATCGGTGGCGGCGCGGGGGCCGTGATCGGCCATCGGGTCGGCGATGGCGACCCGGTCGCGATCCTGATCGGCGCGGCCGGGGGCGCGGTGCTGGGCGGCATGATCGGCCGCCAGATGGATCGCAACGACCAGGCCTGCATGGGACACGCCCTGGAACTGGCCGAGACCGGCCAGACCGTGCACTGGCGCAATGCCCATGACCAGCCGGTACAGCTGACCCCGCGCCGCAACCGCGACAGTGGCTGCCGCGACTTCGAGATGACCATTGACGGCCAGCGTCACACCGGCACCGCCTGTCCGTCGGAGCCCGGGCACTGGGAGATCCGCGGCTGACCGGCGGGGCCCGCCAGGGACAAGGCGCTACAACTCGCCGCGCTCGGCCAGGGACACGCTCTCGTCGGCGACGATCAGATGATCGAGGACCCGGACGTCCACGAGCCCAAGGGCATCGGCCAGGCGGCGGGTGATGGCGACATCCGAGCGCGACGGCTCGGCCACGCCCGAGGGGTGGTTGTGCGCCAGGATCACCGCCGCCGCGTTGTGCCGCAGGGCACGCCGCACCACCTCGCGCGGGTGTACGGAGGCGCCGTCGATGGTGCCGCGAAAGAGCTCCTCGAAGGCGATCACCCGATGGCGGTTGTCCAGGAACAGGACCGCAAAGACCTCGAAGGGATAGTCGCGCAGGCGCGCCGCGAGGAACTGGCGGGTCGCGGTTGGCGAGGTCAGTGCATCGCCACGCTCCAGGTCGGCGGCCAGGTGCCGCCGCCCCATCTCGAGTACCGCCTGGAGCTGGGCGTACTTGGCATCGCCCAGCCCCGGCGCCGCGCAGAACCCCGCCTGATCGGCCTGCAGCAGCGGCCGCAGCCCGCCGAAACGGTTAAGCAAATCGCGGGCGACATCGACCGCGCTCTTGCCGGCCACGCCGGTGCGCAGAAAGATCGCCAGCAGCTCCGCATCGGAAAGCGCGGCCGCGCCGCGCTCGATCAGCTTCTCCCGCGGGCGTTCGGCCGCGGGCCAGTCGGTAATCGCCATCCCCACCTCCCTGTGGTTCGGTCGTTTGGTTTTTCGGTCCAGGGCGCCGCTCAAGACATCCTGCAAGCCCGCCTGTTGCCCTCGGTCAGTCCTCGAAGCGGGAGATGTCGCGCACCGCGCCGAAGGCGGCGGAGGTCGTCATCAGGGCGTAGGCGCGCAGGGCCTGGGTGACCGGACGGGTCCGCGACTCGGGCTTCCAGGCCTTCGCGCCGCGGGCCTCCATCGCCTCGCGCCGGGCCGCCAGGATGGCGTCGTCGACGTCGATGCGGATCTCGCGCCCGGGGATGTCGATCACGATGGTGTCGCCCTCCTCGATCAGGCCGATCGCGCCGCCCTGCGCGGCCTCCGGCGAGACGTGGCCGATGGACAGCCCGGAGGTGCCGCCGGAGAAGCGCCCGTCGGTGATCAGCGCGCATTCCTTGCCCAGCCCCTTGGACTTCAGATACGACGTCGGGTAGAGCATCTCCTGCATGCCGGGGCCGCCCTTCGGGCCCTCGTAGCGGATGATCACGACGTCACCCGCCTGGATGCGGTCGCCGAGAATCGCCTCGACGGCCGCGTCCTGGCTCTCGAACACCCGCGCGGGACCCGAGAATTTCAGGATGCTCTCGTCGACCCCCGCGGTCTTCACGATGCAGCCGTCCGGGGCCATGTTGCCGTAGAGCACGGCCAGGCCGCCGTCGGTCGAGTAGGCGTGTTCGATGTCGCGGATACAGCCGTTCTCGCGGTCGATATCCAGGCTGTCCCAGGTCTTGTCCTGGCTGAACGCGACCTGGGTGGGCACGCCGCCCGGCGCCGCCTTGTACAGGGTCTCGGATTCGGCGGCGTGGCGCATCACGTCCCACTGTTCCAGGGCCTGGCCCATAGTATCGGCGTGGACCGTCGGGATGTCGCGGTGGATCAGCCCGCCACGATCCAGCTCGGCGAGGATGCCGACCACGCCACCGGCGCGATGCACGTCCTCCATGTGGTAGAGCTGGGTGGCCGGGGCCACCTTGCACAGGTTCGGGACCTTGCGCGAAAGGCGGTCGATATCGGCCATGGTGAAGTCGACCTCGCCCTCGCGCGCGGCCGCCAGCAGATGCAGCACGGTGTTGGTGGAGCCGCCCATGGCGATGTCCAGGCTCATCGCGTTCTCGAAGGCCTCGAAGGTGGCGATCGAGCGCGGCAGCACGGATGCGTCGTCCTGCTCGTAGTAGCGCTTCGCGAGTTCGACCACGCGCCGACCGGCCTGTTCGAACAGCGACTTGCGCCCGGCGTGGGTGGCCAGCAGCGAGCCGTTGCCCGGCAGCGACAGGCCCAGAGCCTCGGTCAGGCAGTTCATCGAGTTGGCGGTGAACATGCCGGAGCAGGAGCCGCAGGTCGGGCAGGCGGAGCGCTCGATGGACTCCACCTCCTCGTCGCTGGCGCTGGAGTCGGCGGCCTTGACCATCGCGTCCACCAGGTCCAGATGGATGACCTTGTCGCTACCCGGCGCCTGCACCTTGCCGGCCTCCATCGGGCCGCCGGAGACGAACACCACCGGGATGTTCAGGCGCATCGCGGCCATCAGCATCCCGGGGGTGATCTTGTCGCAGTTGGAGATGCACACCAGCGCGTCGGCGCAGTGGGCATTGACCATGTACTCGACCGAGTCGGCGATGATCTCGCGCGAGGGCAGCGAATAGAGCATCCCGCCGTGACCCATCGCGATGCCGTCATCCACCGCAATGGTGTTGAACTCCTTGGCCACACCACCGGCCTTCTCCACCTCGCCGGCGACCAGCTGCCCCAGATCCTTCAGGTGCACGTGCCCGGGCACGAACTGGGTGAAGGAGTTGGCAATGGCGATGATCGGCTTGCCGAAGTCACCATCCTTCATGCCGGTGGCGCGCCACAGGGCGCGGGCGCCGGCCATGTTGCGGCCGTGGGTGGTGGTGCGGGAGCGATAGGCGGGCATGGTCGGGTCTCGTGAACGTTTACGCAGAAGCGGAATCGTACATAATGAGTCGTACAAACCCCAGTATCCCGAGGTCCCGGCAATGAAAATCGAGGTCGAGAACATCAAGTGCGGCGGCTGCGCCAGCTCCATCCGCAAGGGCCTGCTGCAGGTCGAAGGCGTCACTGAGGCCGAGGTCGACGTGGAAGGCGGCGCCGTCGAGGTCCAGGCCCCGGACAGCGCCCGCGAAGCGGTCGCCGCCAAGCTCGCCAGCATGGGCTACCCCGAGGTGGGATCGGTCTCCGGCTGGCGTTCCACCAGTGCCAAGGCCAAGTCCTTCGCCAGCTGCGCTGTGGGGCGCATGAGCGGCGATTAGGCCGTGCCACTCCGATCGCCGGGCCGGGCCTGGGCCGGGCTGGCCTGGCTGATCCTGTTCGTCGGCTTTGGCGCGGGGTGCGCGCAGGCCGAAAACGGGCTCCCGACGGCCGACCTGGACATCGGTGAACAGACCCTTACCGTCGAGATCGCCGCGACGGACCGCGCCCGCCGGATCGGCCTGATGCACCGCGACCACCTGCCGGACGACCACGGCATGCTGTTCATATGGCCGCGTCCGGCGCAGTACGGCATGTGGATGCATAACACCCGCATCCCGCTGGATGTGGCCTTTATCGATGCCGATTTCACCATCACCAACATCGCATCCATGACACCCCACTCCACCCGCATCCATGAGGCGAAACGCCCCGTGCGCTACGCGCTGGAGGTCAATGCCGGCTGGTTCGAGCGGCACGGCGTCGCGGCCGGCGATCGCGTACCCGACCTGGAGCGAATCGTCGGCGGGAACGACTGACACCTTTCCAGCACAACGCGGCCCGGGCTGCCGACGCGCAAATTGATCCGTGTTTCCCTAGACTGTCGGCTCAGGACATCCGAAGGAAACGGAACGCGCCGTGGCTACCGCCCCCCCAACACCCGCAGGCCAGCACACACCGTCGCGGCGAGCCCCGCAGCCCGGGGAACTCGCGTGGTTCCGCGATGCCGTGCCCTATATCGCGGCCCACCGCGGACGCACCATGGTGATCGCGCTGGCGGGCGAGGCGGCCCTGGCGCCGGAGTTTCCGGCGCTGATGCGCGACATCGCCAAGCTCAATGCCCTCGGCATCCGGGTGGTGCTGGTCTATGGCGCGCGCCCGCAGATCGAGGCCCGCATGACCGAGCGCGGGCTGACCCCGGCCTATGCCAATGGCCTGCGCGTGACCGACGCCCCGGCGCTGGAGGCCGTGCTGGATGCGGTCGGCCGACTGCGCCTGCAGATCGAGGGGCTGCTGTCCCGCAGCCTGGGCCAGCCGGGTACCGGCAACGCGCGGCTGCGTGTGGCCAGCGGCAACTTCGTCACCGCCCGCCCGCTGGGCGTGCGCGACGGGGTGGACTTCCATTACACCGGCGAGGTCCGCGGGGTGGACACCAACGCGCTCGCGGCCTTGCTGGAGCGCGAGCAGGTCGCCCTGGTGTCACCGCTGGGCTACTCCCCCACCGGCGAGGTCTTCAATCTCTCCGGGGAAGACGTCGCCACCCAGGTGGCGATCGCGCTGAATGCCGACAAGCTGATCTTCCTGACCGAGGCCGGCGTGCTGCGTGACCCGGAACACGGCGTGCTCGACCAGCTCACCGTACCGGCCGCGCAGGAGTTGCTGGAGACCAGCCCCGACCTGCCGGAGGAACTGGCGAACCATTTGAGGAGCGCAATCGATGCCTGCCACCAGCGCGCGATGCGGGTGCACCTGGTGGATCGGCACGACGACGGCGGGCTGCTGACCGAACTCTTTACCCGTCAGGGGATCGGGACCCTGGTTTCGCGCGAGCCGCTGGAACGCCTGCGCCCGGCGACGCTCGACGACGTGGGTGGCATCCACGCGCTGCTGGAACCGCTGGAGGCCGAAGGCATCCTGGTGCATCGCGCGCGTGAACACCTGGAGCTGGAGATCGACCGCTTTCAGGTGCTGGAGGCGGACGGCCTGATCATTGGCACGGCCGCGCTGTATCCGTTCGAGGCGGATGCGGCGGAGATCGCCTGCCTGGCCCTTCACGGCGACTACCGCGGCAGCGGCCGCGGCGACCGACTACTGCAGGCGATGGAACAGCTGGCGCGGGAGCAGGGGATCCGGCGGGTGTTCGTGCTGACTACACGCACCGCGCAGTGGTTCCAGGAGCGTGGCTACACCCCGGGCAAGGTGGATGACCTTCCCGCGAGCCGCCAGACCCGGTACAACCAGGCACGCAACTCGCGGGTCTTCACCCGCAACCTGACCGAAGCATAGCCAGAGACTACTGCGCGTAGCGGGCCTCGTCGCGCTCGTGGGCCTCCTGGGCGGCAACGCTCAGGGTGGCGATGGGCCGCGCCTCCAGTCGGGCAATCCCGATCGGCTCGCCGGTCTCCTCGCAGTAGCCGTATTCGCCGCGGTCGATGCGCGCCAGCGCCGCGTCGATCTTGTTCAGCAGCTTGCGGTAGCGATCCCGCGTACGCAGCTCCAAGCCGGCATCCGTTTCGTGACTGGCCCGGTCGTTGGGATCGGGCTCCTGCCAGCTCTCGCTGCGCAGGTGCTCCAGAGTCTGTTCCGATTCCTCGATCAGCTCGGCACGCCAGGCCTCGAGCTTGGCGCGAAAGTAGTCCAGCTGACGCGGATTCATGTAGGGTTCGTCCTCGGACGGGCGGTACCCGGAATCCGGGCGGGTCTTGGCATCTTGGCTCATCTCGGGCCCCTCGCCAGGCCCCTTTCCGCCCCATGCGGAAAGGCCCCGGCGCGATACGCGGTACACCCGATCGAGTATAGGGCAATCCCCCCGTCGGGCGGCAAACAGAAAAACCCGCCCCGATGCACATCCCTGGAACCACGGACACCGACACAGCCCGCATGCAGCGCATCCTCCAGATCAGCGACACCCACCTGGGACGGGAGCCAGGCCCGATCCGGGCCGGCTACCCCGACAGCGACCGCCAGCTCGCACGGGTCCTCGAGACACTGTCCCGGAACGAGGATCGCCCGGGCCTGCTCTGGCTGACCGGCGACCTGGCCGAGGATCCGGCGCCGGCCGCCTATGCGCGTCTGCTGCACCTGCTCGACCAGCACGTAAAGGGCTGGCCCGTCGCCGGGCTGGCCGGCAATCACGACGACTGGCACACCCTGCACCGCGCGTTCGACGCGGCCGGGTACCCCCTGGACGGCCATCGCATACTGGGCGGCTGGCTCCTGATCGGCGTCAATTCGGCGGTCGCGGGCCAGGCGGCCGGCCGTATCGAACCCGCCGAGCTGGATCGACTGGATCAGGTGCTGACCACCCATCCGGACCACTGGGGCCTGATCGCGATTCATCACCCGGTCGTCCCGATTGGCAGCGCATGGATGGACCGGATCGGCCTGTCGAATCCGGACGACCTGTTCGCGGTGCTGGATCGCCACCCGCGTGTGCGGGCCTGCCTGTTCGGCCACATCCACCAGGACTTCCGCGGCAAACGCCAGGGCATCGAGCTGCTCGGCTGCCCCTCCACCTGTATCCAGTTCGCCCCCGGATCCGAACGCTTCGCGCTGGATACCGAGGCCGCCGGCTATCGGGTGCTGGACCTGCACCCGGACGGGCGGATCGACACCCGCATCCAGCGCGTGAGCGAGGAGGCTCGCACATGATCCCGGATGACGCCCGCAGCCATCAGCTCCAGGCCTGGCTCGCGCGCCAGCCAGGCGATTTCACGGACCTTGCCCTGTTGCGTGCGGATGCCAGTTTCCGCCGTTATTTCCGCCTGCACCGCGATGGCGAGCCGGTGGTGCTGATGGACGCCCCGCCGGAGCGCGAGGCCACCGAACCGTTCGTGCAGATCGCGGGGCTGCTGGAGTCGCTGGGTCTGCGCCCGCCGCGCGTGCTGACGCACGACCCGGCAGCCGGATTCGTCCTGCTCGAGGATCTGGGTGACCGGACCTTTACCCGGGCACTGGCCGAGGGGTCCACAGAAGGCCCGCTGTACGACCGCGCCATCGACACCCTGCTCCAGCTCCACAGCGCCTGGCCGTCCAGGGCCGCGACGGCCCCGGCCCTGCCCGCCTACGACATGCCGCGTCTGCTCGACGAGGCTGCCCTGTTTGCCGACTGGTACTGGCCGGAACAACACGGTACCGCGATGGAACCGACGCAGCGCGACATGTTCCTGGAAGCCTGGCGCGAGACCCTCGAAGGTCTCCCCGCCCTCGACGACACGCTGGTGCTGCGCGACTTCCACGTCGACAACCTGATGCTGCCCCCCGGCGAGGACCGGGCCTGCGCCGTGCTGGATTTTCAGGACGCAGTCATCGGCAGCCCGGCCTACGATGTCGTCTCGCTGCTGGAGGATGCCCGCCGCGAGGTGTCCCCGGACACCGTGGCGCAGGGCCTGGAGCGCTACCTCGCGGCTGCATCCTGGGACCGCGCGGCATTCATGCACCACTACCGGGTCCTCGGCGTCCAGCGCACCACCAAGATCCTCGGGATCTTCGTGCGCCTCGCGCGGCGCGATGCCAAGCCCCGCTACCTGGAGCACCTGCCCCGCCTGCACCGCTTGCTGGCGCAGGGGCTGATGCATCCGGAGGTGGAGCCGGTCGCTGCCTGGTTCCGTACCGACATGCCCGAACGCTTGCAGGACAACTAGACCATGGGGACACACGGATCCATGCGCGCGATGATCCTGGCCGCCGGCCGCGGCGAACGCATGCGCCCGCTGACCGACCACTGCCCGAAACCCCTGCTGCCAGTCGGCGGGCGCCCACTGATCACCTACACCCTGGACCGCCTGGCGGCCGCGGGCTACCGCGAGGTGGTGATCAACCTGGCGCACCTGGGCGAGCAGATCCGCACGACGCTGGGCGCGCAGCACGCCGGTCTGGCGATCCACTACTCACCAGAGCCCGAGGGGGCCCTGGAGACCGCGGGCGGCATCCGCAAGGCGCTGCCGCTGCTGGGCGACGCGCCGTTCCTGGTCGTCAACGGCGATGTCTGGTGCGACCATCCGCTGACCCCGCCGGAGACCCTGCGCCGGTCCACCAACCGGCCCCTCGCGCACCTTGTGCTGGTGGACAACCCGGAGCATCACCCGCGGGGCGACTTCACCCTGAAGGACGCACAGATCGGACTCGACGACGGCGAGGCCCTGACCTTCAGCGGCATCGGCTGGTACGACCCGGCCCTTTTCCGCGATCTGCCGCCCGGCCGCCATGCGCTCGGCCCCCTGATGCGCCCGGCCATCGCCGCCGGCCGCATCACCGGGGAGCACCACACCGGAGACTGGCGCGACATCGGTACCCCGGAGCGCCTGGCGGCACTGGACGCCGAGCTGGGGAAACGCTGAGCGCCCGCCGTCACGAAGTGAACGGCACCCGCGCCATCGCCCCGATCAGGGCTTGATGTAGGTATACCCGGCGCGCTGCAACCGGGTCAGTTCCACGATGCCGCTGGGCACCACATCCTGCTCCGCCACCTCGTGCAGATCCTCGCGCTCCAGCCCGCGCGAGGCCATCGTGTTGCCGCACACCAGAAAACGGACATCCTGCAGTTTCAGGGTATTCACCGTACTGCGCAGATCCGGATCGCTGCGCGCGTGCTGCAGCAGGGTGATGCCACTGCCATGCATCAGCACCTTGATCTCCAGCGGTGAGCCATCAGGGCTGCCATCAATGTGATTCTGCAGATTACGCAGGGCATTCAGGTGGAGCTCCGGGTCATCGGAATTGATGTGATAAACCACCCGGAGCGGCTCGTCGGCGGCCGGGGCGTCGGCGACCGTGCCAAACAACAATGCCGTCGCGCCGCCCGCGATCAGCATCAACAGAAACGCCCCGGCCAGAAACCAGCCGGGGCGTCTTGTGCGGTTCGCGGGCGACATGCGGGGTGCCGGCAAGGCCGGATCAGACCTTGATGTAGATCCAGCCCTCGGCCTGACGGCGGGCCGCCTCGGCGACGCCAGAATCGATCAGCTCGGCCTGCGGCAGGATGTCGACCGTCTTGCCCTCCTCGCGCGCCAGGCGGTTCAGGGTCTGGGCACAGGCGGTGAAGCGCAGCGTGGGGTAATCCTGCGCCATGCTGGCAACCCGCTCCGGATACGGGGCGCTGTCGGTACGCAGCAGGTCCATCGCATTGTTGTGCACCACGACCTGCACGTTCAGATCGCGCCCGACGGCGGCCGCCTCGCGGTACATGCTCTCGATGTCATCCAGGAGCTCCGCCATCGCGCGGCGATCGGCTTCATTGATATGCAGCAGGATCTGGTCGGTCTCGGTGGCGGAAAACACCTGCTGTGGCGCCGCCGCGCCGCCCGCGACGTCATCGCTGGCGGCCATCTGCGCCATGGCCCCGGCGTCCTGATCGATCGCGGCCGACGGCTCGCCGCCGAAGAAACCGGCATCCCGGGTGATCTCGTAGCCGCCCAGCGAACCCACGACCAGCGCGAGCACCCCGGCGGCGACCGAAGGGAACCAGGCCGAACGACCGCCGCGCGACAACCGGCAGCGCCCGCCGGGGGCCCCGGTGCGACCAGCCGGCACATCCTCGTACGCCATGTTCACCAGCTCCTTGAGCTGGTGCATGTCGCAGACTTCGCGGCTCAGGTGCTCGCTGGAGGCAATCGTCTTCAGGGTGTAGAGACGATCCTCGGGCGAAAACTCGCCATCCACGAAGGCGTTGAGGATCTCCTCGCTGGGGCGGTTCCTTGCACTCAGTCGTTCATTCGACATGCCGATTCCTCACTACCTTGAGATAGGGTGTATCGGCCGCTTTCCCCGTGTCGGCCTGCTGCTCCAGCAGCACCTTCTTCAACTGTGCCCGAGCCCGGCTCAGGCGACTCATCACGGTGCCGATGGGTACATCCAGCACCTCCGAGACCTCGGAGTAGGCAAAGCCTTCGAGGTCCACCAGCGCGACCACCTGCCGGTGATCGGTGCTCAGTTCGGCCATCGCCCGGTGAACGTCCGCCACCATGCGGTTGCGTTCGGTCTGCTGCTCCGGGCAGTCCTCGCAGGGCAGCTCCATGCTGTCCACGTCCACCGTGTCCTTCTGCCGCCGTCCCCAGTCGCGGTAGCAGTTGGTCATGATCCGGAACACCCACGCCTTCAGGGCGCTCTCGTCCTGCAGCGACTTCAGCCGGGTCAGGGCCTTCATCATCGCCTCCTGCACCAGATCATCCGCCAGCGCGGCATCGTGACACCACGCAAAGGCCATGCGGTACATCTGGGGCCGCAGGTCGCATACCTTCTGGCGCAGCCTACGCTGCGCGAACCAGGTTGCCATGTTGTGTTTCCTCCATCCGCAGGCCGTACATGCGGCCTTGCTTGTTCTTGTACCCTGTAGGACGCTACCGGGCGCGGGGCTATTCCGATACTCCGGCCTTGCGACCGCACAAATCGCGCACCCCCGATTCCGTCGATCAGGATACCCAATGCCATTCGATCCGCAACAACTGGAGCGCGCGTTCGCGTTCGACCCCGACACCGTGCAGGACCTGCGCGAGCGCTGGTCACGGCTGATCACCGACGCGGTCTGGGGCGAACTCAAGACCGGCACCATCGGGGCCGTCCCGCGCCTGCGCAAGCGCCTGCTGGAGCTGGGCGAGAACCTGCGCTCCATGCTGTCGGACCGCGCCTGGATCCCGCACGAACGCGAACGCGTGAAGGGCGCGATGGCCGCCAGCCTCAACCTGCGCGACAGCCTGCAGCAGACCGACCGCGCCGCCAAGCTGCTGAACGGTGGTGCCGATTTCGAGACCTTCGAGGCCGACTACCTCGCCTTCCGCAAGCACCTGCTGGCCTTCATCGAGCACCACGAACAGATCTGGGGCGACCTCCTGGAGAGCCTCTACGACGAGGCCCCGGACACCGACGGCCGGGACGAGGACTAGTGGGCCGGGAAATCCGCGAGGAGCACTTCGGCGCGGCGGATTTCGACCGTTTTCACCAGGCTCTGGCCGACGAGACGGCCCGGCTGCTGGACTGGCTGCGCACACAGGCGGCCGCCGACCCCGCGCCGCCGCGACTCGGCTTCGAGATCGAGGCCTGGCTGTGCGACGCACAAGGGCGCCCGCTGCCGGTCAACGAGGCCTTTCTCGCGGCGATGGCCAGCCCGCTGGCCACCCGGGAGCTGGCCCAGTTCAATGTCGAACTGAACAGTAGCGTCTTCCGCGCCGGCCCCGGCTGCTTCGGCGCGATCCTCGAGGAGCTGCGCGAGACCCTGCGCCAGGCGCGGCGAGCCGCCCGTCATGCCGGAGCCGACCTGCTGATGGCCGGGAGCCTGCCGACCCTGGAGCCAGCCGATCTCGGGCTCCACCACATGTCCCGGCAGGCCCGCTACCGGGCGCTGAACAGCGCCATCCTGGAACAGCGCGCCCAGCGCCCGCTGGAGGTGGATATCGTCGGCCACGAACACCTGCGGCACGGCCACGCGGATGTGATGCTGGAGGCCGCGGCGACCTCCTTCCAGGTGCATATCGAGACCCGGCCCGATCGCGCCCATCGGGCCTACAACGCCTCGCTGGTGGCGGCCGCTCCGGTCCTCGCCACCGCCGGGAACACGCCCTACATCTTCGGCCACGACCTGTGGGCCGAGAGCCGCATCCCGCTGTTCGAGCAGTCCGTGGAGGTAGGCGGATTCGCCAACTCGGCACGCGGCCCGATCCGGCGCGTGACCTTCGGCACCGGCTATCTGCATGACTCGATCGGCGAGCTGTTCACCGAGAACCTGGAGCACTTTCCGGTCCTGTTACCGGTGGCACTGGACGAACCGGCCGACCAGCTGGCTCACCTCGCCTTCCACAACGGGACCATCTGGCGCTGGAACCGCCCCATCGTCGGCTGCGACGCCGATGGCCACCGCAGTCTGCGCCTGGAGTTCCGCTGCCTGCCCGCAGGCCCCTCACTGATCGACATGCTGGCCAACACGGCCTTCGCCCTGGGCCTGATCGAGCACCTGGTCGCCGAATCGCCGGACGGCACGCTGGAGACCCCGTTTTCCGAGGCCCGCGACAACTTCTACAATGCAGCCCGGCACGGACTGGACGCTCGCCTGCGCTGGGGCCACCGCGAACCGGCCCCGGCGCCCCGCCTGATCACCCGCGACCTGCTGCCCCGAGCAGCCGAAGGCCTGGAGCGCCTGGGCATCGAGCGCAGCGAACGCGACGCCCTGCTCGGGATCATCGCCGCGCGCGTGGCCAGCCGCCAGACCGGCGCACGCTGGCAGCGGGACTGGGTCGCACGCCACGGGCGCGACTGGCCCGGGCTGGTTCGCGCCTATCGTGGCTGGCAGAACACCGGCGCGCCGGTCCACACCTGGGGACTCTGAGGAAACCCGTGACGCAATCCATCATCGAACACTTCGAACTACCCGACGGCTTCCTCGAGGCCACGCCCGAGACGTTGCACCAGTGCGTGCCCGGCCCGGCCCTGATCCACCTGGAAGGCCAGCGCGAACCCGCGGTGGCCGTGGTCCTGTTGCTGCACGGCAACGAACCGGTGGGCCTGCATGCGGTACAGCAGCTCCTGCGTCATTACACCGGGCGGCCGCTGCCACGCGCCCTGACGCTGATCGTGGGCAACCCGCAGGCGGCGGCCGTCAATCAGCGCCACCTGGACGACCAGCCGGACTTCAATCGCATCTGGCCGGGCACCGAACAGGCCGGTTCGCGCGAGGCCGATGTCTTTGCCGAGCTCTGCCGCCGCCTGGAGGGACGCGGCCTGTTCGCCGCGATCGACCTGCACAACAACACCGGGCGCAACCCCCATTACGCCTGCATCAATCGCCTGGAGTCCCCGTTTCTGAACCTGGCCGCGCTGTTCGGGCGCACCGTGGTCTACTTCACCCGGCCGCGCGGGGTTGCCTCCATGGCCCTGGCACGCATCGCGCCGGCCGTCACTCTGGAGTGCGGCCACCCCGGTGACGCCGCCGGCGTGGACCACGCCCGGGAGATGATCGACGCGGTGCTGCACCTGGACCACTTCGTGCCCGAGCCGCCACGCGAGGGCGCCATCGAGCTCTTCCACACCGTCGCGCAGGTCCGGGTGCGCCCCGGCTTGCAGGCCGGGCTGGAGGCACAGCACGACGTGCGCCTGGAACCCGATCTCGACGGCCTGAACTTCCAGCTGCTGCCCGCCGGTTCCCGTCTGGTACAGGTGCACGAAGATGCCGACGAGCCGCTGGTCGCGATCGCCGAGGACGGCTCCGAGGTCACCGGGGATTATCTGGAGCGCGCCGGCCAGGAGATCCGGCTCAAGCGCCCGGCCATGCCGTCCATGCTCACACTGGACACCCGGGTCATCGCCCAGGACTGCCTGTGCTACCTGATGGAGCCGCTGTCCCTTCCCTGACGCGCCCCAGCGGCTGCCGTTGCGGCGGCCGCCACCCTACTTCTTGCTGCTGGCGCGGCGCTTCGACGCCGCCGTAGCCGCCTTGCCGCCGTCGTTCAGGCTGATGATCTGCGTCTTGCTCGTGCGGTGACGGTAGATCTCGCGCAGGTAACGGATCGCCTGCTTGACGTTCTCGCGGCTCAGACGGATGTCGTTGATCGAGACAAAGCTCTTCTCGTTGCTGCACATCTCGCGGTATTTCTTCTCGTACATCGGCTTGATCGCGTACCAGTTGGTATCGAGGATGCGCGTGGGGTTCTCGTGTTCGTTCAGCATCTCGTCGATGCGCGCCTCGTCGAACTCCTCGGCCCGGATGAGATCCAGCACCGCATGGTCCAGGGTGTCGTCGAAGCGCGTCTTGTCGTTGGCAAAGCAGCGCTTGATGTAGGCGACGAACAGGGTCAGGAAGTCGTCCGACAGGCACGGGCTCTTCACCACCAGGGTGGTCAGCGACAGATTGGCCGAGGCGCCAATAACCAGGGCGTAGCGCTTGAGTGTGGTATTCGGGAACAGGCCGTTCAGGTGGGACTTCAGGCGATTCAGGTCCATGTAGGACAGCTTGTAGTCCTTCGGCAGGGACAGAATCGTGACAATGGACGAGCAGTTCTTGAAGAAATGCAGATCGCGCAGGTGCGTCGCGTCCATGTCCGATTCCTTGTACCCCTTCAGTGCCTCGCGGTAGCGCGGGGCGTCGATCGGCAGCAGGCTGATCCCTTCGATGGCCTCGGTCTGCTTGTTGAAGTGGGGCAGGTCGATCGAGCGGAAGAACAAGTCGTCGATATCCAGCGCAGAGCTCTTGGAGGAAGCCTCCTCGCCAGTAGTCACCTCCGATTCCGCGTAGGCGACCGCAACCGGACCGGCCAGACTCATGAACAGGTCGTTGGCATCCAGGCGAATGGTTTCGCCGATATCCACCCCGGCACGCCGGAAGTAGTCCTCGTCGTAGTCGGTGGTCACCGCCTGCGCGGTCAGGATGTTGAAGATCTGCTGGGAGATGTACTGGTTGGCGTAACGCTCCATCGCGTTCACGTCGACGTGGCGGATGTTGCCGTCGTCGGTCTCCTCCGCGTAGCGCATGATGTCGTTGGATATCAGCATCATCGCGTTCCACGGCCGGATGCGATGCATCATGTCCTCGTCACGCGTCTCTTCGGCCTCGAAGTTGTAGGAGAAGTCCCATTCCTCCGCCAGGTACTTGCACAGCAGACGCCCCGCGTTGATGTGCAGCGCCTCGGACATCTCGACGCGGTTGTCCTGGATGTTCGGCAGGATGCAGATCCCCGCCGCGAAGATCGGCTCGAACACGAAGGAATGGTCGCGATTCGCGGCCTCGCGCTTCTCCAGCTTGGGATCGAAGGTCTTGCGCATATAGGAGTACTGCTGCGCGAGGCCGAATTCGGAGGCCATCCCGGAGCCGGTGCCGCCGCCGGCACTGAAGATATAGAAGTACAGTCGTGACTGATTCGCCTTGATACCGCAGGAATCGATCAGATAGGAATGGATGAACTTCCAGTCCTCGTTGGCGAACTGGTCGGTGTCCTTGTTCAGAATGATGCGCGCAAGGTACTGGCCCAGGATGGGGGCATTGCCCGCGCCACCCGCGTGCACCTCGGACAGGTCCATGATCTTCATCTTGTTGTAGTTGTCGATGAAGTTGTTCTGCCCCGCCCGGTTGGAGAAGCGGATGCGGCCCTCGATGTCCTTGTCGAGGTCGCCCAGCATCACCATCGGCTCGATCAGGAAGACGGGCTTCACCGCGTTGGCTGGCGGCAGATTCAGGCTCTTGCGAATCCAGCGCAGCGGACGGCCTTCCTTCTCGCGCCCACCGGCCTCCTCGTTATCCAGTTCGCGCAGATAGTTGGAGCGCGCACTGTGCACCAGCGCCGCCACGTCCAGCGCGATGTTCGAACCGCAGCGGCCAACGCCAATAAGACACACCGACGGGAAGAACTGCTGCTTTTGTTCCTCGGTCGGGCTGCCCTTGGTCAGGCGCGGGAAGACCGAATTGCGCAGGTGGTCCAGATTCTCGAGGATCCGGTCCAGATCGCGTTCGGTGAAGTAGTGGGGCTCGCCGCCGCGCTCGACCTGACCCTCCAGAACATTCGACCGCGCCGCGTTGCGCGGCTGGGTCGCCCGGGCCGCCCGCGATGGATTGCGGATCGAGGTCTCGGTATCGGCAGTCCGGGGCGACTCCGGCTCGGTCTGCACTGCGTGGTCCATGTTCTCGTTGGTGTCTTCTGTCGGCATGGTCAACGACTCCTGCAGTCCGAGCGGCCGGAATAGGCCCCAAAAATGTGATGCAATTCCGTTTGTGCCCCGCACTAAAGCACGCAGGGGGGCATGTTTCAACCACGAGGAGACACAAAGATGCGAAGGACGCCGTTCGCGGCATCCAGTCGGTCAGGATGACGTGATCATGCGAGCGCCGGCCGGGCGACCGGCGGAAAGACGGAGGCGGTCAGGCGTCGCGTTCGACGCGCTCGAGGACCTGGGCGACGTGATCACCCTTGCGGTAGTTGGGGAGGTCGCGCTGCATGTCGGCCAGCGCCTTCTCGCGCGCCTGTTCGCTGTCGTACCAGCGATAGGATTCCCAGTCCGGCCCCAGCAGGTGCGGCATGGCCATGGTGCTGCCTTCCGGCAGGCGGATGCGGATTCCGTAGCGTTTCATGGATTCGTCCGAGGTTGCTCCCTTGAGGGGCCGCCCGCGCGCAGGCACGCGACCCGGCGCGCAGTCTATCCGAGCCCCTGCATACCGGCAATACAACACCGCCCCACCCGGGGCCCCAAACAAAACAGGGGCTGTCATGTCGCTGACAGCCCCTGTCCGGGATTCGATGGTGGCTACGCCCTGATTCGAACAGGGGACCCCATCATTATGAGTGATGTGCTCTAACCAGCTGAGCTACGTAGCCACGCGGGCTGCGAATTCTCCGGAGGCCGGCGCATAAAGTCAAGCCAGCGCGGCGCCGGGCAGCGTTCAGATCTGCAGGCGCTCGACCACGCGTCCGTTCTTGAGGTGTTCTTCCAGGATCTCGTCGATGTCGCGCTCGTCCTGGTAGGTGTACCAGACGCCCTCCGGGTAGACCACCGCGACCGGACCCTCGTTGCAGCGATCCAGGCAACCGGCGGTGTTCACGCGCACCTGGCCCTTGCCGTGGATGCCCATGGCCTTGGCCTGGGTCTTGGCGTAGGCGCGCATCTCGGTCGCCCCGTGGTCCTCGCAGCAGTTGCCGTCCTCGCGGCAATTGGTGCAGAAGAAGATATGGCGCTGGTAGTAGCCCATGGAAGTCTCCAGTGATCCCTGCGGCTTATGATAACCCTGCCGCCCGCAACACGACGGATGGCAACGTTCGCGTCGGTGCCTTCAGCGCGCCGACGCTTCAGCGAAAGCGATAAACCAGACTGACGTCCGTGATGGTGTCGGTATTTTCCACGCCGGGCTCGACGTCGGTGTTGTGCTTGACGGTAAAGCTGGTGCGCAGGGACATCCGACTGGTGACATCCGCGGTCAGGGCGAGGATGTTCTCGATCTCGGTGTTGTCGCTGCCGGTCAGGATCAGCAACTCGTCGGTGAGACGGGCGTTCTCGCTGATCTCCCAGCGGAAGTTGCCGGCCAGGCGGCCGACCGGCTCGCTCTCGGTCTCGCCGGTGGTGCGGATGCGCACCTGGCGCATACCGGCACCGATCTCGCCGTCCAGCCGCACGCGTTCGCCGTCGATCAGGCGACGACCGTAACCGGCCGTGGCCGAGCCCTGGTAGTCGTAGTTGCTGAAGCGATCCCGCTCGTAGCGCAGCGCCCCGAACAGATAGTCGTGTTCGCCCAGCTTGCGGTCCGCCTGGTAGCCGGCGACGTAACGCTCGCCGGTGGTCTCGTCATCCTCCTCGTGGAAGTAGGCATCCAGCCGGATGCGATTCCGCCAGTCGATGGTGGTGTGCTCGGCGCGGAAGCGGCCCGTGGCCGTGGTGGATTCGGTGTTCCCCGTGGTCTTGGAAGCCCCCAGCTCGATGGTCGACTGCCAGCCTTCGGCCTCCCAGGCCAGGCCCTGCGAGACTGGTATGCTCAGCAGGATGAGCGAGGC
Organism: Thioalkalivibrio sp. ALE25; assembly: GCF_000377285.1. Taxonomy (NCBI): domain Bacteria; kingdom Pseudomonadati; phylum Pseudomonadota; class Gammaproteobacteria; order Chromatiales; family Ectothiorhodospiraceae; genus Thioalkalivibrio; species Thioalkalivibrio sp. ALE25. The sequence continues at coordinate 192,676 of NZ_KB897926.1, forward strand.
AAACGCGGACCCGACGGGCCGAAACGAACGCACGAGCATGGGAAACCTCCCGGAATCAAATGAAGGCGAAACCCTAGCAAAGCCGCTGGGGGCATCGGACCAGCCCCTGAGATTCTCGGGGCTTTCCGCCGCCGACCAGTGCGTACACTGCGGGCTGTGCCTGCCGCACTGCCCGACCTATGGCTGGCACGGCGTCGAGGGCGACTCTCCGCGTGGACGACTGACCCTGATGCAGGGTCTGGCGCAAGGCCGGCTTGCGCCCGAATCCGAGCGCCTGCGCGGGCACCTCGAGGGGTGCCTGGGCTGTCGTTCCTGCGAGGCAGTGTGCCCGGCACGGGTGCCCTTCGGGGCGCTGATCGATCGCGCCCGCGAGATCCTCGACGAGCACCCGGCCACCCCGTCGCGGGCGGACCGCTGGCGGCACAGCGTCCAGCATCGGGCGCTGCTGCATCCAACCCTGCGCAGCCTTGGGGGACTGGTCGCGCGGACCGGTGCACGCCTGGGGGCGGAGCGCCTGCTCCCGCGCGGCGGCTGGGAACGCAGCCTCGCCCATACTCGGGACTCCCTGGCCCCCGCCCCCCGGCTGCGCCCAACCGCGACGCCGGACGACGCCGACGTCCTGCTGTTCACCGGCTGTATGGACCGCTTCTTTACCGGGCCCGACCTGGACGCGGCGCTGCACGTCCTCGAGGCCCTCGGTCTGCGCGTGGCGATCCCGCAGCGGCAGGTCTGCTGCGGCGCGCTGGATCAGCACACCGGCCATCGCGCGGCCGCGCAGGCCCTGCAGACACGAAACCTCGAGGCCTTTGGCGACGGGGATCAGCCAGTCATCGCCCTCGACAGTGGCTGCGAGGCCACGCTGCGCGAACACCCCGAAGGCACCCTGGGCCGGCGCAGCCTGAGCCTCACGCGCTTCCTGGCGCAGCACCTGGAAGCGGGCACCACCGCGGACCTCTGGGATGACACCCCCGTCCGGATCGCGCTGCATCTGCCCTGCACCCAGCGCAACGTCACCCGCGAGGCGCGCGAACTGCCCGCTTTGCTGGAGCGCCTGCCCGGGGTCTCCCTGACGCCTGTGGCCGGCGCACCGAATTGCTGCGGCGCGGGTGGCACTGCGATGCTGACCCAGCCGGCCATGGCGGACGGCCTGGGCACCGAGACGCTGCAGGCGCTCTGCGATGGCGCGCCGGACGTGATCATCAGTCCGAATGTCGGGTGCAGCGTGCACCTGCGCGCCCTGGCCGGCGACCGGGCGGATATGCCGGCCATCCTGTCGCCCGCGCGATTCCTGGCGCGGCGCCTGAAAAACCCTGCTCACGGCCCGGCTGGGCGCTGATCCCCGGCCCTGCTTGCGGTACTCTTGGGGGGTACGCCTTGATGCCCCAACCGGACCGGAACCATGCGCCGACTCTCCCCGCTGGATCACCTGATCAACCAGGCCGATGCCTTCGTCAAGGTCATCTCCGGCCAGGCCCGTTCCACCGGCCGTCCGTCGCCGGGCGGGGACGATATCGGCCCGCATCTGGAGGATCATGAGCGCGACCTGTCCACCCGTCTGATGCGCGTGAACCACGCCGGGGAAGTCGCGGCGCAGGGGCTTTACCAGGGCCAGATGCTGACCGCCCGCACCCCCGCGATCCGCGACCACCTGGACCAGGCTTCGCGCGAGGAGGGCGACCACCTGCACTGGTGCGCGCGCCGGGTGCACGACCTGGGCGGACGCACCAGCCTGCTGGGGCCGTTCTGGTATGTCGGCTCGTTCGGGATGGGTGCCCTGGCCGGCCTGACCGGCGACGCCTACAGCCTGGGCTTTATCGACGAGACCGAGCGCCAGGTGGAACGCCACCTGGACCGCCACCTGGAGCGGCTGCCGGCCCAGGACGAGGTCTCGGCGCGCATCCTGGCGCAGATGAAGCAGGACGAGGTGGAACACGGCGCGCATGCCATGGCGCTGGGCGGCAAGGCGCCACCGTGGCCGGTGCGCAATCTGCTGATGCCCCTGACCTCCAGCGTGATGACGCGCACCGCCTACTGGATCTGACCCACCAGGCGAGAGGACGGGCGTCAGGTGCCGCGCGCAACGCACGGCGCCTGCCGTCTCAGCTCGGGCGGCTCATGTTCTTGCCGTAGAAGATCTCCATCATCTCGTGCTTGAGCAGCTTGGAGATGCGCTTGGCCTCCTTGGCCGAGTAGTCGTCCTTGCCCAGCCCGAACAGGTAGCTGTCCAGGTCAAAGTCCTTCAGCACCATCTTGGTGTGGAACAGGTACTCCTGGTACACGTTCACATCCACCATCTGGTACTTCTCCTTGGTGTCACGCGAGAGGAAGTCCTGGATGGAATTGATCTTGTGATCGATGAAGTGCTTCTTGCCGCGCACGTCGCGGGTGAAGCCGCGCACGCGGTAGTCCATGATCACGATGTCCGATTCGAAGCTGTGGATCAGGTAGTTCAGGGCGCGCAGCGGCGAGATGCGCCCACAGGTGGACACATCGATATCGGCACGGAAGGTTGCAATCCCGCCCTCCGGGTGCGCCTCCGGATAGGTATGCACGGTGATGTGGCTCTTGTCGAGGTGACCGACCACCGTCTCCGGCAGCGGGCCGGGGCCCTCGGTGTAGCCGATCTTCTCGGTGGCCACCGGCTCCTCCGAGATCAGCATGGTCACCGACGCGCCCTGCGGATCGTAGTCCTGGCGCGAGATATCGAGGATATTGGCCCCGATCAGATGGGCCACATCGGAGAGGATCTGCGTCAGCCGCTGGGCGTTGTACGCCTCGTCGATGTACGCGATGTATTCGTCGCGATGCCGGTCACCCGAGGCATAGCAGATATCGTAGATGTTGAAGCTCAGGCTCTTGGTCAGGTTGTTGAAACCGTGGAGCTTGATCTGCTTCTTGTGACGAGGCATGGCGTGTCCTCTTGCCCGGGCCGCAGCGAGCGGCGAATTGTAGACGCCTCGGCCTCCGAGTCCAAGGAAAGAACCCGGGTTCCCGTTCAGCGCGGGGCCGGCCCCTCGACGATCTCGAAGTCGTGGGTCACCTTCGCCGAGGCCCCCAGCATCAGCGAAGCCGAGCAGTACTTCTCGGCCGAGAGCCCGACCGCGCGCCCCACCTGCTTCTCCGACAGGTCATGGCCGTACACCCGAAAATGCACGTGGATATCGGTAAAGACCTTGGGCACGGTCTCCGCCCGGGTGCCTGCGACCGTCACCTCGCAGTCCAGCACCTGCTGGCGCGCCTTCTTCAGCATCGCAATCACGTCGAAGCTGGTACAACCGCCCATCCCCAGCAGCAGCATCTCCATCGGCCGCGCCCCCAGGTTGCGGCCGCCCGCGTCCGGCGCGCCGTCCATCACCACCGCATGACCGCTGTCGGTCTCGCCGACAAAGGCCACCTGGTCCAGCCATTTCACTTTCACCTGCATCGCGCTCGTCCTTTAAAGAGGTGCCGATCAATGAACCAGTGCTCCCTTCCTGCTGTTGGATGAAGGGATCCATGCCTATACTTCAGAGGGACTCTACTCAGGGCGGACCTGCTGCACAAAATCAGTGGCCTGTCGGCGGATTTTGTGAACGGTTCCAGCCACCCCGGCGTGCGGGGGCCAGATGCTGCATTACACTGGCGCACATCCACAGGAAGCTGCTATCGGACGTGACCATGGAAGCCTTGAACAACCCGTTCGTCTACCGCCCGGCCCAGCCGTCGCCCGCGCTGGAGCGTTTTCTCGGCTACTGCCACCGCCGCCAGTACCGCAAGCGCACCACCATCATCCATTCGGGCACGGTTCCCGACACGCTGTACTACGTCGTCAGCGGGTCGGTCTCGGTACTGGGCGAGAACAACGGGCACGAGCTGGTGCTGGCCTATCTGAACAAGGGCGAGTTCTTCGGTGAGCTGGGCATGTTCGAGGACGACCCGCGCAGCGCGACCGTCACCACCCGCGAGGACACCGAGACCGCGGAGATCCCCTACACCCAGTTCCGCGAGATCGTCCAGCGCGACCCCGAGATCCTGATGCTGCTGACCAGCCAGATCGCCACCCGCCTGCGTCAGACCTCGCGCAAGGTGATGGACCTCGCGTTCGTCGACGTCACCGGCCGTATCGCCCACACCCTGCTGGATCTCGCCCGCCAGCCCGACGCGATGACCCACCCGGACGGCATGCAGCTGCGCATCACCCGCCAGGAGATCGCGCGCATCGTCGGCTGCTCGCGCGAGATGGCCGGTCGCGTGCTGAAGGATCTGGAAGAGCGCGGCCTGATCACCGCGCACGGCAAGACCATCGTGGTGTTCGGCACGCGCTGACGCCGTGCCGCCGCCCCGGGCCCTGCGGCCGGAAAGGGCGTAGTACCTGGCCACCGCCTCCAGCCTGAAGGCACGACGCCCCGCTGGAGGCGGTTACGATTCGCCGCGGAACAACTGCCCCAGGGCCTTGCCCGGATCCTCGGTCCGCATAAAGGCCTCGCCCACCAGGAAGGCATGGATCCCGGCGGCCTGCATGCGCGCGACGTCCTCGCGGGTGTGGATGCCGCTCTCGGTTACCAGCAGCGCGCCCTCGGGCGCCTGATCCTTCAGCTCCAGCGTGGTTTCCAGCCGGGTCTCGAAGCTGTGCAGGTCGCGGTTGTTGATGCCGATCAGGTCCGCGCCAATCTTCTTCGCCCGTTCCAGCTCCTCGGCGTCGTGGACCTCCACCAGGGCGTCCATGCCCAGCTCGCGGGTCAGGAAGTACAGCTCGTGCAGGGCCGTATCGTCCAGCGCCGCGGCGATCAGCAGCACGCAGTCCGCCCCCAGCACCCGCGCCTCGTAGACCTGATAGAGGTCGATCACGAAGTCCTTGCGCAGGATCGGCAGCTTGCAGGCCACGCGCGCATCGCGCAGGTCGCCATCGCGCCCCTTGAAGAAGTCCACGTCGGTCAGCACCGACAGGCAGGTGGCCCCGTGTTCCTCGTAGCTGCGGGCGAAGGCCTCCGGGTTGAAGTTGGGGCTGATCTGGCCCTGACTCGGGCTGGCCTTCTTGATCTCCGCGATCACCGCGGCGCGGCCGGCGTCGATGTCGCGCTGCAATGCCGCGCGGAACCCCCGCGGCGCAGGCGCCGAGCCCATCCAGCCGCGCAGCTCGCGCAGCGGCCAGAACGCCTCGCGCTCCTTCAGCTCCTCGCGCTTGCGCTCCAGGATGCGCTGCAGGATATCGGGTACTGCGTTGGCTTCGGTCATTGTGCTTCCTTGTTTGCCAGTCGTGCGCTGGTCGCCTGCAGGCGCTCCAGCCGTTCGCGGGCCGCGCCGGAGTCGATGGCCCGGGCGGCGGCCTCGACGCCCGCGGCCAGCGTGTCCGCGCCACCGCCGGCGTAGATCGCCGCCCCGGCGTTCAGCAGCACGATGTCACGCGCCGCGCCCACCTGACCGTCCAGCACGCCGCGCAGCATGTCGGCCGAGGCCTCCACGCTGTCGACGCGCACGGCATCCAGTGCGGTGGTCGCCAGCCCGAAGTCCTCCGGACGGATGGTGTATTCCCGGATCTCGCCGTCCCTGAGCTCGGCCACCCGGGTGGGCGACGCGATGCTGATCTCGTCCAGGCCGTCCTCGGCATGCACCACCAGCACATGCTCGCTGCCCAGGCCCTTCAGGGCCTCGGCCAGCGGCCGCACCCAGGCATCCGAGAACACGCCGAGCACCTGGTTCGGCGCCCCGGCCGGGTTGGTCAGAGGCCCCAGCACATTGAACAGCGTGCGCACGCCGAGTTCCTTGCGCGGCCCGATCGCGTGTTTCATCGCGCCATGATGGGCCGGGGCAAACAGGAAGCCGACGCCGACCTCCTCGATGCAGGACCCGACCGCCTCCGGCGACAGCCCGAGATGGATCCCCAGGTGCTCCAGAACATCGGCGGAGCCGGATTTCGACGACACCGAACGGTTGCCGTGCTTGGCCACCCGCACCCCGCCGGCCGCCGCCACCAGCGCCGAGGCGGTGGAGATGTTGAAGGTGCCGGAGGCGTCGCCGCCGGTCCCGCAGGTATCCACCAGTCCGGTTCGCGGCACATCCACCCGAGTGGCCAGCGAGCGCATCACGCCGGCCGCCGCGCGGATCTCCTCGATCGTCTCGCCCTTCATGCGCAGGGCCACCAGGAACCCCCCGATCTGGGCATCGGTGGCCTCGCCGGTCATCACCGCCTGCATCACCGCGGTCATGGTGGCCGCGTCCAGGTCCTGGCGCTCGATGAGGGCCGCTATCGCTTGTTGCACCGTCACGGGTTGCTCCTGCGGAAAATCGAAGCCGCTAGTTTAACGTCCGCGCCGGGGCGCGACGACCGCGCGCCTCCGGCCCGCTCCACCACAGCAGCGCCGCGGCGGCCCAGATTACCAGCGACCCGCCGATCAGCCACGGCAGGTGGTCGTCCAGTCGGTCCACCAGGAACAGCGCCAGCAGGGCACTGAACCCCAGTTGCAGGAAGGCCTGCATGGCCGAGGCCATGCCACGGGCGCCCGGATAGCAGTCCAGCGCCAGCAGGTTCAGCGACGGAACGGCCGTGGCCAGGGAAAAGCTGTACAGCGCGAACGGGAGCGTCACCGCGACCACCGAACCCTCGGTGAGGATCCCCAGCGCCACCAGCGCCAGCGAGATCCCGGCCAGCCCCACGCCGATACTGATCGCCAGCGGCGGACTCAGCAGACTGGCGGTGCGCCCGGCCACAAAACCGCCCACCACCAGGCCGCCCACCAGCGGCAGAAACAGCCACCAGAAGTCCTGTTCCTGTCCGCCCAGGTGGACATAGATCACCGTTGGCGAGGCGGCGACGAACAGGAACATCGCCCCGAACAGCCCGGCATGTACCAGGGCCGGGCGCAGGAACGGCGGGTTGCGCAGGGTCCCGAGATACCCCCGCAGGATCAGAGCCGGCTTGCCCGAGGCACGGCCGACCGGTGGCAGGGTCTCCGGCAGCCAGGCCCGGATCGCCAGCAACAGGATCACGCCGTACAGGGTCAGGAACAGGAATACCGAGCGCCAGCCGAACCCCGCCTGCAGATAGCCGCCGACAATCGGGGCGGCCGCCGGGCCAATCGCGAACATCATGGTGATCAGCGCCAGGACACGGCGCGCATCGGTGGCCTCGAAGCGATCGCGCACCACTGCACGCCCGACCACAATCCCGGCCGCCGCGGACAGCCCCTGGGCCACCCGCAACCCGATCACCTGCCAGTATTCGACCGCCAGCACCAACAGCAGGGAACTGATCACGTAGCCGACCAGCGCCCACAAAACCACTGGGCGCCGGCCAAAGGTATCCGACAGCGGGCCGGCCACCAGGGTGGCGAGCGCAAAGGCGACCAGGTAGGCCGACAGGGTCGCCTGCATCGCGCCGGAGTCGACCCGCAGGGCCTCCGCCATCGCCGGGAACGAAGGCAGATAGGTATCCAGCGAGAACGGCGCCAGCATCGACAGCGGCGCCACCAGCAACGCGAAGCGCCACCGGGTGCGTCGAGTCTGGGTCACGCCGGCTGGGGCAGGCGACGGAGGAAGTTGTCGAGCAGTTCGTGGCCCTGGCGGGTCAGGATGGATTCCGGGTGGAACTGCACGCCCTCGACGTCCAGTTCGCGGTGGCGCAGGCCCATGATCTCGTCGCGCGCGCCGTCCTCGCGCTGGGTCCAGGCGGTGACCTCCAGGCACTCCGGCAGCGAGGACGACTCGACCACCAGCGAGTGGTAGCGCGTGGCCTCCAGTGGATTCTCGAGCCCGGCGAACACCCCCACCCCGGTGTGATACACCGGCGAGGTCTTGCCGTGCATGATCTCGCGGGCGCGCACCACGCGCCCGCCGAAGACCTGCCCGATCGCCTGGTGCCCGAGACAGACTCCGAGGATCGGGATCGCGCCGGCGAAGCGCCGGATCACCTCCAGCGATACCCCGGCCTCGTTCGGCGTGCAGGGTCCCGGCGAGATCACGATCCCCTCGGGGGCGAGTTCCGCGATCCCGTCCGGGGTGATGCAGTCGTTGCGGTGGACCACCACCTCGGCCCCCAGCTCGCCCAGATACTGGACCAGGTTGAAGGTGAACGAATCGTAGTTGTCGAGCATCAGGATCATGTCGAACGTCCCTGCAGAACGGAGGAAACAGGACCGCTACGCGAATCGATGTTCACGCGCGTGGAGCGGACAGGGCCCAGCATAACCCGGCCCCGGGTCCGCCGGCCCGCAACCGCATGGGCGCTGGCGAAACCCGGCACGCTCATCGCGGCAACAGCAGCGCGGCCAGCAGGGTGCCGTCGGCGGCCTCCAGCCGGTGCCCGCCGGGGCTCGGCAGGGTATGCGCCCGGCCGCGCAGGGCCGGGAGACGATTCATGTCCTGACTGGCCGCATCCACCCACGGGTCGGCCAGGCGCACCACTGACACGTAGCGGATGGGCGGGTGTTCCCGCGTGTTCAGCCACTCGAGGTGGGCCGCATCCGGCGAGGTGCCCTCCGGCCCCCAGAGGCCCTCGCGCCGGTGCATGCCCTCAAGCCCGATAAACGGGGCGTACAACCCCAGGGCCGAGTCGGCCAGCGCATCCGTCACTGAACGCGCCAGGGCGGACCAGCCGCCCCCCGCATGCGGAGCGGAAAACGTCACCAGAGTGGAGATTGCCGGGTGCGGCTGGCGCACCAGCAGCTCGCGCGCCACAACACCGCCACTGGAATGCCCGACCAGCACCAGTTCCTGCCCCGGATGGCGCCGCGCCAGGGCCTCGACGACCTGACCCAGCGCCCGCGCGCGCTCGGGCGGCACTCCGCCCGCCGGCAGGTCCACGGTATAGAACTGGCGCGGGGCCGGGTCGGGAGCACGATCGAACCAGGGGGCCTCCGGCCGAGCCCGGGCCCGGCCGCCATCGGCATACCCGGCGGCGTTCAGGGCCGCGGTGACGCCGGCATGGCGAAAGCCGTCGCCGCGATCCCAGCCACCGGGCACCAGCACCACGATCTGCGCCGCCGCCAGCCCCGGTAGCAGCCATACCAGCAGCGCCAGCAACAAAATGCAAAGGCGGCCGCGCATAGTTGGTCCTCTCAGTCGCGGTGGCGCCGGGGCCCCAGGCCACCCAGGGCGGTCTCGGCCGCGCGCACCACCGCACGTCCCTTGTTCAGGGTCTCCTGCCACTCGCTCTCGGGTACCGAGTCGTGCACCACGCCGGCCCCGGCCTGGATATGCAGCTCGCCGTCGTGCAGCACGGCCGTGCGGATGGCGATCGCGGTGTCCATGTTGCCGGACCAGGAGAGGTAGCCGACCGCGCCGGAGTACGGGCCGCGCTTGACCGGTTCCAGCTCGTCGATGATCTCCAGTGCCCGGATCTTCGGCGCACCGGAGACCGTCCCGGCGGGGAAGGTCGCGCGCAGCACATCCATCGGCGAGTGCCCCGGGGCCAGTCGGCCCTCCACGTTGGAGACGATGTGCATCACGTGCGAATAGCGCTCGATGCTCATGGTGTCGGTCACCTCCACCGAGCCGATCTCGCAGACCCGGCCGACGTCGTTGCGCCCGAGGTCGATCAGCATCAGGTGCTCGGCGCGCTCCTTCGGGTCCGCCAGCAGTTCGGCCTCCAGCGCGCGGTCTTCCTCCTCGGTGCGCCCGCGCGGGCGGGTCCCGGCGATCGGGCGCACGGTCACGCGGTCGTCCTCCAGGCGCACCAGGATCTCCGGCGAGGCCCCGACCACGTGGTGGTCGTCGAGGTCCAGGTAGTACATGTACGGCGAGGGGTTCAGCGCGCGCAGGGCGCGGTACAGGTCCAGCGGCGGCGCGGAGAATGGCACGCTCATGCGCTGCGCCAGCACCACCTGCATCACGTCGCCGTCCATGATGTATTCCTGCGCCCGCGCGACCGCGGTCTGGAAGCCCTCGGCCGACCAGCCCGGCACGTACTCCGGCACCGCATGCGGATGCGGCGGATCCTCCGGGGGCACCAGGGGCTCGCCCAGACGGGTCTCCAGCTCATCCAAACGCGTGGCCGCCACGGCCTGGCCATCGGCCTGGGTCGCATCGGCGTGCACCACCAGGTACAGCCGGCCGGAGAGGTTGTCGTAGACCACGACCTCCTCCGAGACCATCAGCAGGATGTCCGGCAGCCCCAGGGCATCGGGCTTTTCCGGGCCTTCCAGGCGCGGCTCGATCAGGCGCACGGTCTCGAACCCGAAATAGCCGACCAGACCACCGGTGAAGCGCGGCAGGCCCGGCAGTTCGGCCACCTTGAAGCGCGCCTGGTAGGCCTCGACCCAGGCCAGCGGGTCGGTCTCCGTGGTCTGTTCGACCACCTCGCCATCGGTCTCCACCGTGATGTCATGGCCGTGCACCCGCACGCGGGTGCGTGCCGGCAGCCCGATAAAGGAATACCGACCCCAGCGCTCCCCGCCCTGCACCGACTCGAACAGGTAGGAGTACGGCCGGTTGGCCAGCTTCAGGAAGATGGACAGCGGGGTTTCGAGATCCGCCAGGACCTCGCGCACCAGCGGGATGCGGTTATAGCCCTCGCGGGCCAGCTGATCGAACTGTTCGGGGGTCATCACAACGGTTCCTGACAAGGGGGACGGACGGCGCGGCGGATCATTCGCCGTCTCGCCATCGCTCCGTTGTCCGGTCCGTTGCAATCATGGGTCCGTGTTTCCCTAGGCCGCCCGAGCGGGCAGCAGTCCGGGCAGCTCGTCCAGCCGGTCGAGAACCGCGTCCGGGTTCTCGTCGCGGATGTCGTCGCCGTGATTGTAGCCGTAGGTCATGCAGACGATCTGGAAGCCGGCCGCGCGTGCCGCCTTCACGTCGCTCTTCGAGTCCCCGACCATCAGCGCCTCGGAGGGGTCTACACCCAACTCCTTCGCCGCATGCAGCAGCGGCGCCGGGTCCGGTTTCTTCTGCGGCAGGGCGTCGCCGGCGACCACGATCTCGAAGTCGTCGAGGATGCCCTTCTCGCGCAGCAGCGGCACCGTGAAGCGCTCGGCCTTGTTGGTCACGCAGCCCAGGCGGAAGCCCGCGGCCTTCAGCTGGTCCAGCCCCTCGCGCACGCCCGGGTACAGTGGCGACCGCCCGGCGGTGTTCTCCTGGTAGATGCGCATGAAGACGGGCAATGCCCGCTCGAAGGCCTCCGGGTCCGGCTCGCCCTCGAGGTCGTTCACCAACGCCCGCTTGACCAACCGTTCCACCCCGTTGCCGACCCAGTTGCGCACGGCCGGCTCGCCGCGTTCGGGCAGCCCCAGCTCGCGCATCATCGCGTCCACGCTGTAGGCCAGGTCCGGCACGCTGTCGATCAGCGTGCCGTCCAGGTCGATCAGGATCATGCGGGGGCGTTTCAGGGACATCCCGGTCTCCAGTGGCCGTCGATTCAGGCCTTGGCCAGCTCGTCGCGCATCTGCTGGATGATGCTGTCGTAGCGGTTCGGATCGGAGTCGCTGCCGGCACCGAAGATCGCGGACCCGGCGACGAAGGTGTCGGCCCCGGCGGCCTTGATCTCGCGGATGTTGTCGGCCTTCACGCCGCCGTCGATCTCGAGGCGGATGTCACGCCCGGAGTCGTCGATCATCTTGCGCGCGGCGCGCAGCTTGTCGAGGGTGTTCGGGATGAACTTCTGGCCACCAAAGCCCGGGTTCACCGACATCAGCAGGATCATGTCGACCTTGTCCATCACGTATTCGAGATAGGACAGCGGCGTGGCCGGGTTGAACACCAGTCCGGCCTTGCAGCCCTCGGAGTGGATCAGCTGCAGGGTGCGGTCGATGTGGTCGGACGCCTCCGGGTGGAAGGTGATGTAGCTGGCACCGGCCTGGGCGAAGTCCGGGATGATGCGATCCACCGGCTTGACCATCAGGTGCACGTCAATCGGCGCGGTCACGCCGTGCTTGCGCAGGGCATCGCAGACCAGCGGGCCAATGGTCAGGTTCGGCACGTAGTGGTTGTCCATCACGTCGAAGTGGACGGTATCGGCACCGGCGGCCAGGACGTTGTCGACTTCCTCGCCCAGACGGGCGAAATCGGCGGACAGGATGGACGGGGCGATGAAATCGGGTTGTGCCATGGAAAGCCTCGCAGGGATCTCTGGGATAGCGGGGCCGACCATCGGCCACGCTCTCGGAACCGCGAAACTTTACCGGATGCCGCCATGCCAGGCAAAAGGCGACGCATGTGACGCGCCCTCCAACGCAAACGGGCCGGGGGAAACCCCCCGGCCCGTCGCGGTCTCGCCTGCCAGCGGCAGTGCGCCCGGATCAGTTGAACTCGGCCGCCATGTAGCTGGACAGATTGGCGATGTCGTCATCGCTCAACCCCTGGGCCTGAGGACGCATCAGGGCCGTGTGGTCACCCACCTCCTCGCCGGCGCGATAGCGCTCCAGCTTGTCGGTCAGGTAGTCGGCGTCCTTGCCGGCCAGCGCCGGGAAGATCGCCTGGCCCTGACCCTGCGCGCCGTGGCAGCTGGCGCAGGTGTTCTGGTACTTGGACTGACCGGCCTGGATGTCGGCGGCCTGCGCCATGGTGGACAGCATCAGGACACTGCCGGCGATACCGGCCAGCACGAACAGCTTGGTTTTCATTGTTGTGGTCTCCTCGTTCACGATCCTGGACAGGGTCATCGCCCTGTCTTGAAGCGAACGGTAGCAGGGTGTTCCTGAATGCTGCATTAACACAGAATCAAACAGGGGCATCCCTGCAGCGCGGCACCAGGCCATTCTCGGCCTCAGCGGCCGTGGATGTAGCGCTCGTCCGACCAGGTCGCCAGCCACTCGGGGCGCACCATCACCAGCCCGGTAATCACGATCCCGTTGACCACCGCCTCGGGCAGCACCAGCAATGCCAGGTAGCGAAGGTAGTCGCGATAGATGTCGGCCCAGGCCAGCTCGGTGAACAGGCCGTAGATCGCCGCCGAGGCCAGCACGGTCGCTACCACCGAAAGCGCGCCGCCGAGGAAGCCCACCGCATAGAGATAGATGAACATGTGCGCGGGCAGGTAGTTCTGGGACAGCCGCAGCAACCCCCAGGTGACCGCGACCGGCAGGATGCCGGCCAGCAGGACCGTCAGCGGGAAGGCCGCCAGCGGCAGGGCGCCGAACAGGCCCAGGGTCGCCACCACCAGAAACACCATCAGGATCGCCAGCTGCCAGCCGAACATCAGGGTCACGGTGGTCATGCCAAGGAAGTGCAGGGCGAGGCCATCGAGCGTCTGCGCCCGCAGGCTCCAGATCAGCAGCAGGCACAGCGTGGCGATCACGAACAGCTGCGCGCGACCGGGCACGAAGAAGGCCTCCCAGGGCATGCGCCGGAGCATCACCAGCATGCCGAGGCCCAGCAGCACGGCGGACAGCACGCGGAGCGCGACCGGGAGTTCGCCCGCCCCCTCGACCATGGTCAGTCGGGCTCGCGCACGGCGGCCGCGACAGTGTACTCGCGGCCCTGCTTGACCTTGTCGTAGTTGCCGAACACGTCCTTGAACCCCTTCTCGATGAACCGCCGCAGTCCGGTAATGGTTACGACATAGATGCGTCCGCCGGGGTTCATCTGCTCGTGGGCGTCCAGCAGATAGGTCTGCAGCATCTCGCGCCCGACCTTGGCCGGCAGATTGGAGGTCACCAGATCGAACCGCCGATCGCGGATGCGCGAGAAGCCGTTGCTGGTCAGACACTCCACATTGGCGATGCCGTTGAGCTCGGCGTTGCGCTGGCTGTACTCCACCGCCAGATAGTTGGTATCGACCAGGGTCGTCAGCCCCTGCGGGGCCTTGCGCGCGAGCGTCAGGCCGATCGGGCCGTAGCCGCAGCCGAGGTCCAGGCAGGCGTCCGCCGGATGCACCTCGATGCGTTCCAGCAGCATGCGGGTGCCGTCGTCGATTCGCCGCGGGGAGAACAGCCCCCAGGTGGTGCGAAACCGCAGATGCTCGCCCGCCAGGGTGTCCTCGAACTCAAGGTCGCGCTTGAGCTCCGCCTGTCGGGCGCGCCGCGCCTGGGTGTTGGGGAATGCCTCGGTCATGCGGCGCCCTCCCCGCCGGCACTGGCCAGGCCCTGCCACAGGGTCTCGGCAGTGGAGGCCACCGCGGTGGCATCATCCTCGCCCGGCAGGCCGAGTACGTTCACATGCCCCATCTTGCGCCCCGGGCGCGCCTCAGCCTTGCCGTACAGGTGCAGTCGCGCCCGGCCGGCCGCCAGCACGCCCCGCCAGTCGGGCGTGCCGCCCGCGGGCCATAGGTCGCCCAGCAGATTCACCATCGCCACCGGCGCGGTCAGCAGGGCCGGCGCCAGCCCCAGGGCGCAGACCGCGCGCACCTGCTGCTCGAACTGGCTGACGGTGCAGGCATCCAGGCTGTAATGCCCGGAATTGTGGGGACGCGGCGCGATCTCGTTGACCAGCAGTTCGCCGTCCGCCGTGAGGAAGAACTCGACCGCCAGCACCCCCTGATAATCGAGCCGCTCGGCGACGTGCCGGGCGATAGCCGTGGCGCGCTCGCGCACCTCGTCCCCGGCCCGTGCCGGGACACGCGTCAGGTGCAGGATGCCGTCGCGATGGGTGTTCTCCGCGACCGGAAAGGCCTCGGTGGCGCCATCGGCGGTACGCGCAACCAGCACCGACAGCTCGCGCTCCAGCTCCACCCGGGACTCCAGCACGCAGTCCACCTGGCCCAGCTCGGCATGCGCTGCCGGCAGTTCGCCGGCCGCGGCCAGCCGCACCTGCCCCTTGCCGTCATAACCCAGGCGCGCGGTCTTCAGGATCGCCGGGAAATCCGGGGCTCCGGCATCGGTTTGCACCTCGGGCGTCAGGCCCGCCGGCACCGCCTGCCACGGGGCCACCGCCACGCCGATCTCGCCGAGAAAGGCCTTCTCCTCGAGGCGGTCCTGGGCAACCGTCAGGGCGCGTGGCCCGGGGCGCAGACAGGCGTGGGCATCCAGCCACTCCACCGCGGCGCGCGGGATGTTCTCGAACTCGGTGGTAATCACCTCGCAGGCCCCGGCCAGCGCCTGCAGGGCATCGGGGTCGTCAAAGGCCTGGCACAAGTGGCGCGCTGCCACCCGCCCGGCCGGGCTGGCCGGGTCCGGGTCGAGCACCCAGACGGCATAACCCATGCCCTGTGCGGCCTCCACGAAATAGCGGCCGAGCTGCCCCCCACCGAGCAGCCCGAGAGTCGCAGGTGGCTGGATCATGACGGGTCCGGCGGCAGGGTCTGCCCGAGCACGGCCTGGCTCTGGGACTGGCGGAAGGCATCCAGACGCTCGCGCAGTTCGGGATCGGTATTGGCCAGCATCGCGGCGGCAAAGAGCGCCGCGTTGGCGGCCCCCGCCTCGCCGATCGCGAAGGTCGCCACCGGGATCCCGCGCGGCATCTGGACGATGGAGAGCAGCGAGTCCTGGCCCTTCAGGTGACGCGAGGCCACCGGTACGCCCAGCACCGGTACCGGGGTCTTGGAGGCGAGCATCCCCGGCAGGTGCGCGGCCCCGCCCGCCCCGGCGATGATCGCCTGCAGCCCTCGCCCGCGCGCCTGTTCGGCGTACTCGAACAGCAGATCCGGCGTGCGATGGGCGGAGACCACCCGGGCCTCGAACGGAATACCGAGTACATCTAGCACATCCACCGCCCGCTCCATCGTGCCCCAGTCGGAGGTGCTCCCCATTACCACGCCCACGCGCGGCGCCCTATTGCCAGCCGTCTCAGTCATGGCCCGAACGATAGCGACCCCGGCCCCACCCGACAAGCCACACCCCCTCCGAAGCCCCGACTCACGTTCGAAAAGCATTCAACAGGAAGATGGGAAGACTGGAAGAAATGATGGGTCGAGGACGCTACTTCGAACCCTGTTTTCGATCCGAAATAAAACCTTCCGTTCTTCCAGTCTTCCTGTCGATCGCCCTTGACCGGGCTCTTCCCGGCGCCGTGGTGTACAGGGGCCGCGCCCGGTAGAATCGCCGCATGACCGATACCCTGCTCGAAAGCCATATCCCCGACCTGGAACTCGTCCATCGCGGCAAGGTGCGCGATCTCTACACGGTGGATGCCGACCACTGGCTGATGGTCACCACCGATCGCCTGTCCGCGTTCGACGTGATCCTGCCGACCGGCGTGCCCGGCAAGGGCCGGGTGCTGACCGAGATCACCCGGTTCTGGATGGACAAGATCCAGCGCGAGCTGGGCATCCCCAACCAGCTGACCGATATCCCGCTGGAGCAGGTCATCCCGGACCCGGCGATTCGTGCCCCACTGGAAGGACGCAGCCTGGTGATCCGCCGGCTGGAGGCCCTGCCGGTGGAGGCCGTGGTGCGCGGGTACCTGATCGGCTCCGGCTGGAAGGACTACCAGGCGAGCGGCGCGGTCTGCGGCATTCCGCTGCCGGACGGGCTGGAACTCGCCTCGCAGCTCCCGGAGGCGATCTTCACGCCCAGCACCAAGGCGGACGTCGGTGACCACGACGCCAATATCGACTTCGATGCGGTGGTCGCCACCATCGGCGCGGAGCGGGCCCGCCAGGTCCGCGATGCGGCGCTGGCGATCTACGCGATGGCACGCGACTACGCGGCCGGGCGCGGGATCATCATCGCCGACACCAAGTTCGAGTTCGGCGTCGACGCCAACGGCACGCTGCACCTGATCGACGAAGTGCTGACCCCGGACTCCTCGCGCTTCTGGCCGGCCGACCAGTACGCGCCGGGGCGCAGCCCCGAGTCCTTCGACAAGCAGTACGTGCGCGACTACCTCGAGACCCTGGACTGGGACAAGCAGCCGCCGGGCCCCGAACTGCCCGCGGCGGTGGTGGAACAGACCGCCGCGCGCTACCGCGAGGCCCTGGAGCGCCTGACCCGCGCCGCATGAGCGAGACCCTGCAGGGCCTGTTCGTCACCGGCACCGATACCGGCGTCGGCAAGACCTTCGTCGGCTGCGCGCTGCTGGAGTGCTGGCGGCAGCAGGGCCTGGCGCCGCAACCGCGCAAACCGGTGGAGTCGGGCTGCCCGCCGGGCCCCGACGGCCTGCTGCCCGAGGACGGGCTGAACCTGACCCGCGCGGCCGGCCTGCCGGACACCGCGATCGCACAGGTCACCCCCTGGCGCTTCCCCGATGCCATCGCCCCCGACCAGGCCGCCGCGAACCAGGGCGTGCACCTGACGCTCGCGGAACTGGCGGCGGCCTGCGCCGGCGAAGGCACGGGGCCACGGCTGGTGGAGGGCGCGGGGGGCTTCTACTCGCCGCTTTGTGCCGACGGCCTGAACGCGGACCTCGCCGAGCACCTCGGGTTGCCGGTGCTGCTGGTCGCGGAGGACCGGCTGGGCACGCTGAATACCTGCCTGCTGACCCTGGAGGCGCTCGAACGGCGCGGCCTGAGTCTGGCCGGGATTGTGCTCAACCGCCGCCGAGCGGACTGCGACCCGCGGCTCGACAACGCCACGGCCCTGCGCGCCCGGACCCGCGCCCCGGTCATCACGTCACCGGAAGGCATCACCCGCGCGGCGCTGGTTCAGAAGCTCTCGACCTCGAAGTTGTCCGGGCGCACCCCGCCGGAGGACTCGCGCTCCTGACCACGGGCTTCGGAGTCGGCCGGGGCCGGCTCCTCGTCGGCGGCATCGGCACGGAAACCGGCCAGCGTCTCGCGCAGGGCGCGGGTCCCTTCGCGGTCGACCCGGCGGGTCTCGATGATATGCACCGGGCGCTGCGATTCGCCGTAGTAGGCCTCGTTGAAGTCGTCACGCACGGTCATACGCGAACCGGAGAGACTCATCCCCAGGTAGGCGCCGCGTGCGCGGGAATAGGAAAGGAAGTCGGCCGTGGGGGTGGCGCTGCGGCCGGCCCCTACCGGGCCCGCGGCGACCGACGCATCGGCCCCGAGCCGGATCGCGGAGCCGAACATGGAGTCGACCGCATCCTGGGTGCGCGCGACCATCACCACCTCGGCGGCATCGCCGCCGAACTGCATGCCGAAGCTGACCGAGCCGAGCGAGTAGAAGGCCACCGGGGAATAGTCGCCGCGCTCGTCGTCCCACGCGAGGAACACCCCGATTCCGCCAGACCCCCCGATCAGGAAGGCACCGCGTGCCACGCGCGGGAAAATAACCACGCCGCGCGCGTCGCGCAGGTCCTCCTTCAGGGACTCGTACTCGGGATGGGTGGCCATGTTCTCCACCGTCGCCTGGGCGCGGTCGATGATGTCCTGCGGATCGATCTCGCGGCTGAACGGGTTGGCCTGAGCCGCTCCGGCGAACGCCACGAACAGCAGAAGAGCAAGAATCTGGGGCATCCTTCGGTGCATCGAGGAATCCTCCATAACGGTGTTCCGATGGCGGCATCATGGCACAAAAAAAGGGGGCCGAAGCCCCCTTTTTCGTGCTGCAATCCGCAGGATCAGTTGACCTTGGGATCCAGCTCGCCGGACAGGTAGCGCTTGACCATGTCGTCCAGGGAGATCGGCTTGATCTTGGACGCCATGCCGGCGCAACCGAAGGCCTCGTAACGGGCCTGGCAGATGTCCTTCATGGCCGCGGTGGAGGCCTTCAGGAATTTGCGCGGGTCGAATTCCTTCGGATTCTCGGCCAGGAACTTGCGCACCGCACCGGTGGAGGCCATACGCAGGTCGGTGTCGATGTTGACCTTGCGCACGCCGTGCTTGATGCCTTCCTGGATCTCTTCAACCGGCACGCCATAGGTCTCGCCCATGTCGCCGCCGTACTTGTTGATGATGTCCAGCCACTCCTGCGGAACGGAGGAGGACCCGTGCATGACCAGATGGGTATCCGGGATGCGCTTGTGGATCTCCTTGATGCGCTCGATGGCGAGGATGTCACCGGTCGGCGGACGGGTGAACTTGTAGGCGCCATGGGAGGTACCGATGGCGATCGCCAGGGCGTCGCACTTGGTGTTCTTCACGAAGTCGGCCGCCTCGTCCGGGTCGGTCAGCAGCTGGTCGTGGGACAGGGTGCCCTCGGCCCCGGAGCCGTCTTCCTCGCCGGCCTGGCCGGTTTCCAGAGAGCCCAGGCAACCCAGCTCGCCTTCCACGGAGACACCGCAGGAGTGCGCCATCTCGGAGACCTTGGCGGTTACGTCACGGTTGTACTCGTAGGTGGCCGGGGTCTTCATGTCGGGCATCAGGGAGCCGTCCATCATCACCGAGCTGAAACCGGACTGGATGGAACGCAGGCAGACCGCCGGCTCGGAGCCGTGGTCCTGGTGCAGCACGACCGGGATGTCCGGGTACTGCTCGATCGCGGCGATGATGTTGTGACGCAGGAAGGGCTCGCCGGCGTACTTGCGGGCTCCGGCGGAGGCCTGAATGATCACCGGGGAGTCGACCGCAGCGGCCGCTTCCATGATCGAGTGGACCTGTTCCATGTTGTTGGCGTTATACGCCGGCATGCCATAGCCATGCTCGGCGGCATGGTCCAGAAGCTGGCGAAGTGAGATCAGTGCCATGGATTCCTCCTTACGGGATTCGGACTGAGGTAGTAGATAAACCGATTCTTGACTGCTCGACCACGGGCGGTGCGCGGGTCAGGCCAGTTCGCCGACGCGCACGATCTTCATGGCGTTGGTACCGCCATGCTCGCCCTGCAGGTCGCCCTTCGTAATGATAACCAGCCCGCCATCCTGCACGACGCCCTCGGCCTTGAGCAAGTTCACCGCTTCACGGTTCACACTTTCGTGGCTCTCGGGGATCGGGTTCAGGGTCACCGGGTAGACGCCGCGATATAGCGTCATGCGGCGGCTGGTGGACTCGTGCTGGGTGAGCGCGTAGATCGGGATGCCCGAACTGATGCGCGACATCCACAGTGCGGTGGAGCCGGACTCGGTCAGCGCGGCGATCGCGGCGACATCCAGATGGTTCGCCGTGTACATGGTGGCCATCGCGATGGCCTCGTCGACCCGGCCGAAGGTCGAATCCATGCGATGGTCGGACTGACGCGCGGCGCGCTGACGCTCCGCGGCCTCGCAGATCCGGTCCATGCTGGTGACCACGCGCGCCGGGTAGCGCCCGGTGGCGGTCTCGCCGGAGAGCATCACCGCGTCGGTGCCGTCGAGCACCGCATTCGCCACGTCGAACACCTCGGCGCGGGTCGGGATCGGGTTCTGGATCATGGTCTCCATCATCTGGGTCGCGGTGATGACCAGACGATTGAGGGTCCGTGCCCGGGTGATCAGGGTCTTCTGCACGCCCGGCAGCTCGGCGTCACCAATCTCCACACCCAGATCGCCGCGCGCGATCATGATCACCTCGGAGGCGGCGATGATCTCGTCGATCACCTCCAGGGCCTCGGAGCGCTCGATCTTGGCGCAGATCCCGGCCTCCCAGCCGGCATCCTTCAGCAGGCTGCGCGCCAGGTGCAGGTCCTGCGCGGAACGCGGGAAGGACACGGCGAGGTAGTCCACCTGCAGCTCGGCAGCCAGGCGGATGTCCTCGCGGTCCTTGTCCGTGATCGCCGGAGCGGAGAGTCCGCCGCCCTGGCGATTGATACCCTTGTTGTTGGACAGCTCCCCGCCGACCTGCACCGTGGTCTCGATCCGGCTGCCCTTCACTGCCTTGACCTTCAGCACGATGCGGCCGTCGTCCAGCAGCAGGATATCCTCCGGCACCACATCGGCCGGCAGGTCCTTGTAGGTCAGCCCCACCTGGGTGGCATCCCCGGCATCCCGATGCAGCTCGGCATCCAGCGCGAAGGGCGCGCCCTCTTCCAGATGCACCTTGCCCTGCTGGAACCGGTCGATCCGGATCTTCGGCCCCTGCAGGTCACCGAGGACCCCGACACAGCGTCCGGCGCGCTCGGAGGCCGCGCGCAACCGAGCCAGGCGCTGACGATGGTCGTCCGGGTCGCCATGCGAAAAGTTCAGCCGGACCACATCCACACCCGCCCGGATGATGGCCTCCATGGCATCGTCGCTGTCCGTGGCCGGCCCGAGGGTGGCCACGATCTTGGTACGTCTCATCCGCGTCGATCTCCGTCAGCGGTGGACGCGCCCGGGCGTCAGCCCTTGGCGCGTTCTTCCAGGATGGCGACGGCCGGCAGGGTCTTGCCTTCCAGGAACTCGAGGAAGGCGCCACCGCCAGTGGAGATATAGCTGATGCGATCGGCCAGGTTGTACTTGTCGATCGCGGCCAGGGTGTCGCCCCCACCGGCGATGGAGAACGCGTTGCTCTCGGCGATGGCCTCGCCCAGGGCCTTGGTGCCACCGGCGAACTGGTCGAACTCGAACACACCCACCGGGCCGTTCCAGACGATGGTGCCGGCGTTGCGCAGGGCCTCGGCGTAGGTCGCCGCGGTCTCGGGGCCGACGTCGAAGATCATGTCGTCATCGGCCACCGCGTCGACCGACTTGGTCTCGGCCGGGGTCGATTCGGAGAATTCCTTGCCCACGGTCACGTCGGTGGGGACCGGGATCTCGCCACCCTTCGCCCGGGCCGCCTCCATCAGGCGCTTGGACTCGTCCACCAGGTCGGCTTCAAACAGCGACTTGCCCACGCTGTGGCCCTGGGCGGCGATGAAGGTGTTGGCGATCCCGCCGCCGACGATCAGCTGATCCACCACGTTGGACAGCGACTCCAGCACGGTCAGCTTGGTCGAGACCTTGGAGCCGCCGACGATGGCCACCAGCGGGCGCTTCGGGGTCTCCAGGGCATGGCCGAGGGCCTCCAGCTCCTTGGCCAGCAGCGGGCCGGCACAGGCCTGCGGGGCGAACTTCGCCACGCCGTGGGTCGAGGCCTGGGCGCGGTGGGCGGTGCCGAAGGCGTCCATCACGAACACGTCGCACAGGGCCGCGTACTTCTTCGCCAGGGCCTCGTCGTCCTTTTTCTCGCCGGCGTTGAAACGCACGTTCTCAAGCAGGATCACCTCGCCCGGCTGGGCGTCCACACCGTCGAGGTAATCGCGCACCAGACGCACCTCTCGGCCCAGCAGACCGGCCATGTGCTCGGCGACCGGGGCCAGGGAATCCTCCTCGGAGAACTCACCCTCGGTGGGGCGGCCCAGGTGCGACATCAGCATCACGGCGGCGCCGCCGTCCAGCGCCTTCTGCACGGTCTCGAGGCTCGCACGGATGCGGGCGTCGGAGGTGACCTTGCCGTCCTTCACCGGGACGTTCAGATCCTGACGCACCAGTACGCGGCGACCCTGCAGGTCGAGATCGGTCATCTTGATGACAGACATGGGAGTACCTCTCGAAATACGGTTGAAAAGAAAGAAAAGGAAAAAGGCTTCGGGCTAGTCCCCGAAGGGACTGGCCCCAGGCCTCTGGACCCGGGAAGAGAAACGGCCGGACCCCGGAGAGGGCCCGGCCATCCGCCATTACTTGGCGACGTGCTCCACCATGCGCAGCATGTTGCAGGTGTAGCCGTACTCGTTGTCGTACCAGGCGACGACCTTCACGAAGGTCGGGTCCAGCTGGATGCCGGCGCCGGCATCGAATACGGACGGGGCGGTGTAGCCACGGAAGTCCGTGGAGACCACCAGCTCGTCGGTGTATCCCAGCACGCCCTTCAGCTCGCCTTCGGCCGCCTTCTTCATGGCCGCGCAGACGTCGTCGTACTTGGCGTCGCCGTTCAGTTCCACGGTCAGGTCGACCACGGAGACGTCGGAGGTCGGCACACGGAAGGCCATGCCGGTCAGCTTGCCGTTCAGTTCCGGCAGCACCTTGCCCACAGCCTTGGCCGCACCGGTGGAGGACGGAATGATGTTCTCCAGGATGCCGCGGCCGCCGCGCCAGTCCTTCATGGACGGGCCGTCGACGGTCTTCTGGGTCGCGGTGGCGGCGTGCACGGTGGTCATCAGGCCACGCTTGATGCCCCAGGTGTCGTTCAGCACCTTGGCCACCGGGGCCAGGGCGTTGGTGGTGCAGGAGGCGGCAGAGACCATGTTCTGGCCCGCGTAGTCACCGTGGTTCACGCCGTAGACGAACATCGGAGTGTCGTCCTTGGACGGCGCGGACATCACCACCTTCTTGGCGCCGGCGTCCAGGTGCTTCTGGGCGGTCTCGGCGGTCAGGAACAGGCCGGTGGACTCGATCACGATGTCGGCGTTGATGTCGCCCCACTTCAGCGCGGCCGGATCCTTCTCGGCGGTCAGGCGAATGCGGTTGCCGTTCACCACCAGGTGGTCGCCGTCGACGCTGATGTCGCCGTCGAAGCGGCCGTGCACGGAGTCGTAGCGCAGCATGTAGGCCAGGTATTCCGGGTCCAGCAGGTCGTTGATGCCGACCACCTGCAGGTTCGGGAAGTCCTTGGCGATGGCGCGGAAGGCCATGCGACCGATACGACCGAAGCCGTTGATACCAACCTTGATAGACATGGGAGTCTCCTCTCTATTGCTTATGCGAAATCGTTGCGGACTCAGCCGTTCAGCACGTCACGCGCGACCTGGGCGACGTTCGCCGGCTTGAAGCCGAAGTAGTCGAACAGGGCGCCCCCCGGAGCGGACTCGCCGAAGCGGTCCAGCCCGAACACCGCGCCGTCGAGGCCGGTGAACTTGTACCAGGTGGTCGTTGCGCCGGCCTCGATGGCGACCCGCGCGCGCACCGCGTTCGGCAGCACGGCCTCGCGGTAGGCCGGGTCCTGCTGTTCGAACAACTCGACGCAGGGCATGGAGACCACGCGCACCTTCTTGCCCTCGCCGGCCAGTTCGTCGGCGGCCTGGACGGCCAGCTCGACCTCGGAACCGGTGGCGATGAAGATCAGGTCGGGGGTGCCGTCGCAGTCCTTCAGCACGTAGCCGCCGCGGGCGATGTTGGCGAGCTGCTCGCCATCACGTTCCATGTGCGGCAGGCCCTGACGCGACAGGATGAACGCGGACGGGCCATCGGTGCGCTCGATCCCGGCCTTCCAGGCCACCGCGGTCTCGACCGCGTCGCAGGGACGCCACACATTGAGGTTCGGGATCAGGCGCAGGCTCGGGGTCTGCTCGACCGGCTGGTGGGTCGGGCCGTCTTCGCCGAGACCGATGGAGTCATGGGTCAGCACGTACATCACGCGCTGCTTCATCAGCGCGGACATGCGGATGCCGTTGCGGGCGTAGTCGGAGAAGATCAGGAAGGTGCCGCCGTACGGGATGAAGCCGCCGTGCAGGGCGATGCCGTTCATGATCGCGGCCATGCCGAACTCGCGCACGCCGTAGAACACGTAGTTGCCGGCGGCGTCGTCCTTGCTGACGCCCTTGGAACCGCTGTACATGGTCAGGTTGGACCCGGCCAGGTCGGCGGAGCCGCCCAGCAGTTCCGGCAGCGCCGGGGCGTAACCGCCGATGGTGTTCTGCGAGGCCTTGCGCGAGGCAACCTTCTCGGCCTTCTCGACGGTCTCCTTGATGAAGGCACTGGCCTTCTCGCTCCAGTCGGCGGGCAGATCACCGGCGATGCGGCGTTCGAACTCGGCGGCCAGTTCCGGGTGCGCCTGCTTGTACGCGGCAAAGCGCTCCTTCCACTCGGACTCGGCCTTGGCACCCTTGTCCTTCGCGCTCCAGCCGGCGTAGATATCGTCCGGAATCTCGAACGGGCCGTGGTTCCAGCCCAGCTCCTTGCGGGTCAGGGCCACTTCGTCGTCGCCGAGGGCGGCGCCGTGGCACTCTTCCTTGCCGGACTTGTTCGGCGAACCGAAGCCGATCACGGTGCGGCAGCAGATCAGGCTCGGCTTGTCGCTGTGCTTGCGGGCCTCTTCGATCGCGGCCTTGACCGCATCGGCGTCGTGGCCGTCCACGCCGCGCACCACGTGCCAGCCGTAGGCCTCGAAGCGGCCCGGGGTGTCGTCGGTGAACCAGCCCTCGACTTCGCCGTCGATGGAGATGCCGTTGTCATCCCAGAAGGCGATCAGCTTGCCCAGGCCCAGGGTGCCGGCCAGCGCGCAGGTCTCGTGGGAGATCCCTTCCATCATGCAGCCGTCGCCGAGGAAGGCGTAGGTGTTGTGGTCGACGATGTTGTGCCCGGGCTGGTTAAAGTGGGCGGCCATCATCTTCTCGGCCAGCGCCATGCCCACCGCGTTGGAGATCCCCTGGCCCAGCGGCCCGGTGGTGGTCTCGACGCCGGCGGTGTAGCCGTATTCGGGGTGACCCGGGGTCTTGGAGTGCAGCTGACGGAACTGCTTGATCTCGTCCATCGGCAGGTCGTAGCCGGTCAGGTGCAGCAGGGAGTAGACCAGCATGGAGCCGTGGCCGTTGGACATCACGAAGCGGTCGCGATCCGGCCAGCTCGGGTTCGCCGGGTTATGCTGCATGTAATCGTTCCACAGCACCTCGGCGATGTCTGCCATCCCCATCGGCGCACCCGGGTGACCGGAATTGGCCTTCTGAACCGCGTCCATCGACAGGGCGCGGATGGCGTTGGCAAGCTCTCTACGGGTCGGCATGCTGATCTCCTGCTCTAAAGTAGTGTTGGGTTTGGCTGATGGCGGGCGGCGGCGCGAGGCGACAGCGGCGACCGACCCGGACGAGTCGGCCGAACGAGGGGCTCACGGTTATCGGCCGGCGCTCCGGCGCGCGGCGGCCCGAGCAGCCTGCGGGAGCAGGTACCACCCGACGGCGCAGCCAGCGCGGCGGGCAGCTCTCCCCATCAAACGCGGTGCATTTTGGCCACTTTCGCGCACCGGGGCAAGTCGCCCCCAGGGCGCGCCACGCTGCGCCCTCGCCACCGACCAGGGGGGCACATGCCCCTACCCTCGCCGGGGAGGGGCTTAGAAAAATCCCGCGAGTCGCGTTACACTAGCGGTCGTTTTGCGCAAAACTAAATGGAAACGACCATAAAGGAACGCCTAATGTCCAACGATTACATCTTCACTTCCGAGTCGGTCTCTGCGGGTCACCCCGACAAGATGGCCGACCTGGTCTCCGACACCATCGTCGACGCCATCATCGAGCAGGATCCGCACGCCCGTATCGCCTGCGAAACCGCCACCAAGACCGGCATGGTCATGCTGCTGGGCGAGATCACCACCGGCGCGCAGATCGACTACGAGAAGCTGGTGCGCGAAACGGTCTGCGAGATCGGCTACGACGACTCCGACAAGGGCTTCGACGGCAAGACCTGCGCCGTGCTGAACGTGCTGGGCGAACAGTCCCAGGACATCGCCATGGGTGTGGACCGCGACGTCTCCGACCGCGCCACCCAGGGCGCCGGCGACCAGGGCCTGATGTTCGGCTACGCCGCGCGCGAGACCGACACCCTGATGCCCGCCCCGATCTTCTACGCCCACAAGATGGTGCGCATCCAGTCCGAACTGATGAAGAGCGGCAAGCTGCCGTGGCTGCGCCCGGACGCCAAGAGCCAGGTCTCCCTGCGCTATGAAGACGGCAAGCCGGCCGGCCTGGACGCGGTGGTCCTGTCCACCCAGCACAGCCCGGACATCTCGCAGAAGGACCTGAAGGAAGCGGTCTACGAAGAGATCTTCAAGAAGGTCCTGCCGGCCGAGTGGCTGAGCCAGGTCTCCGACGACCAGATCCACATCAATCCGACCGGCAAGTTCGAGATCGGTGGTCCCGTGGGCGATGCCGGTCTGACCGGCCGCAAGATCATCGTCGACACCTACGGCGGCATGGCCCGTCACGGTGGTGGCGCGTTCTCCGGCAAGGACCCGTCCAAGGTGGACCGTTCCGCTGCCTACGCGGGCCGCTACGTGGCCAAGAACATCGTCGCCGCCGGCCTGGCCGACAAGTGCGAGATCCAGGTCTCCTACGCCATCGGCGTGGCCGAACCGACCTCGATCACCGTCGACACCTTCGGCACCGGCAAGCTGGATGACCGCAAGATCGAAGGCTTCGTCCGCGAAGCGTTTGACCTGCGTCCGTGGGGCCTGGTCCAGATGATGGATCTGCTGCGCCCGATCTACAAGCCGACTGCCGCCTACGGTCACTTCGGCCGCGAAGACGTCGACCTCCCCTGGGAGCGCACCGACAAGGCCGAGGAACTTAAGAAGATGGCGGGCCTCTAATAGCACCCGACATTTTGTAAGCGAAATACCCATCCGGCTGAGGAGCGCTGCAGCGGTTTAACCGTCAGGCTCAGCCGGATGCTCCCCTGAAACGTGAACACGGCGCTCATCCAGATAGACGGAGAAGTTAATCCATGAATGCTGTGATGAACGACAAGAAAACGACCGATTACGTCGTCAAGGACATCAACCTTGCCGAATTCGGCCGCAAGGAAATCGCGATCGCCGAAACCGAGATGCCCGGTCTGATCCAGACACGCGAAGAGTTCGCGGCCTCCAAGCCGCTGAAGGGCGCGAAGATCGCCGGCTCCCTGCACATGACCATCCAGACCGCGGTGCTGATCCAGACCCTGGAAGCCCTGGGTGCCGACGTGCGCTGGGCCTCCTGCAACATCTACTCCACCCAGGACCACGCCGCGGCCGCGATCGCCGACAACGGCACCCCGGTCTTCGCCGTGAAGGGCGAAACCCTGGAAGAGTACTGGGACTACTGCCACCGCATCTTCGAATTCGACGGCGGCGCCAACATGATCCTGGACGACGGTGGTGACGCCACGCTGCTGCTGCACCTGGGCGCCAAGGCCGAGAAGGACCAGTCGGTCATCGCCAAGCCGGAGAACGAGGAAGAAGAAGCCCTGTTCGCCAAGATCAAGGAACGCCTGGCCGAACAGCCGACCTGGTACTCCGACATGCTCGCCAAGATCCAGGGCGTGACCGAAGAGACCACCACCGGTGTCCATCGCCTGTACCAGATGGCGAAGGACGGCGAGCTGGCCTTCCCGGCGATCAACGTCAACGACTCGGTCACCAAGTCCAAGTTCGACAACCTGTACGGCTGCCGCGAGTCCACCGTGGACTCCATCAAGCGCGCCACCGACGTGATGATCGCGGGCAAGATCGCCGTGGTTGCCGGTTACGGTGACGTCGGCAAGGGTGCCGCCCAGTCGCTGGCCGGCCTCGGTGCCACCGTGTGGATCACCGAGATCGACCCGATCTGCGCCCTGCAGGCCTCGATGGAAGGCTTCCGCGTGGTCACGATGGAAGAAGCGGCCGACAAGGCCGAGATCTTCGTTACCGCCACAGGTAACAAGGACGTGATCACCGAAGATCACATGACCCGCATGAAGGATCAGGCCATCGTCTGCAACATCGGTCACTTCGACTCCGAGATCGCCGTGGCTGCGATGCGCAAGTACGAGTGGGAGAACATCAAGCCGCAGGTTGACCACATCATCCTGCCGAACGGCAACCGGATCATCATGCTGGCCGAAGGCCGCCTGGTGAACCTGGGCTGCGGCACCGGTCATCCGAGCTTCGTGATGTCCAACTCCTTCACCAACCAGACCCTGGCTCAGATCGAGCTGTGGACCAAGGGCGACCAGTACGACAAGAACGTCTACGTGCTGCCGAAGCACCTGGACGAGAAGGTCGCGCAGCTGCACCTGAAGAAGCTGGGTGCCAACCTGACCCGTCTGACCGACGAACAGGCCAAGTACCTGGGTCTGCCGGTGGATGGCCCGTTCAAGCCGGAACACTACCGCTACTGATCGGCCAGCCTCACATTTCAATTCGTTGTTAATGTGAACGCCGGGGCGGGCCGCATGTTCGTGCGGTCCGCCTTCTTTTTGTCTGGAGGACAAACATGTCTGCACAAGAACGCGTCTACAGCGTTGAGTTTTTTCCGCCCAAGGACGAGGCCGGAGCCGAGCGACTGGCCAAGGCCCGCAAGCGTCTGGGCGCCCTGAATCCCGAGTTCTATTCCGTCACCTTCGGCGCCGGGGGTTCCACCCGCGACCGCACCCTGGAGACGGTCAAGGACATCATCACCAACGACGGCATCCCCGCCGCCCCGCACGTCTCCTGCATCTCCTCGACCAGGGGCGAGCTGCACGAGCTGCTGTCGAGCTACCGCGACATCGGGGTGAACCGCATCGTCGCGCTGCGCGGCGACCTGCCGTCCGGCACCAAGAACTCCGGCGGCGACTTCCGCTATGCCTCCGAGCTGGTGGAGTTTGTGCGCTCCGAGTTCGATGACCAGTTCAAGATCGAGGTCGCGGCCTATCCGGAGTTCCATCCGCAGGCCCCGAACGCCGAGAAGGACCTGGAGAACTTCAAGACCAAGGTGGACGCCGGCGCGGACGCCGCGATCACCCAGTACTTCTACAACGTGGATGCCTACGAGGCCTTCATGGAACGGGTGGA
This sequence comes from Thioalkalivibrio sp. ALE25, assembly GCF_000377285.1. NCBI lineage: Bacteria > Pseudomonadati > Pseudomonadota > Gammaproteobacteria > Chromatiales > Ectothiorhodospiraceae > Thioalkalivibrio > Thioalkalivibrio sp. ALE25. Next base: position 221,735 of record NZ_KB897926.1, read on the forward strand.
GAAGATGGGCATCACCATCCCGATCATTGTCGGGATCATGCCGATCACCAACTACACCCAGATCGTGCGCTTCTCCGAGATGTGCGGTGCCGAGATCCCGCGCTACATCCGCAAGCGGATGGAGGCCTACGGCGACGACAAGGAGTCGATCCGCAAATTCGGTATCGAGGTCGCCACGCGCCTGACCGATGACGTACTGAACAAGGGTGCCCCCGGGATCCACTTCTATTCGATGAACCAGGCCGGGCCGACCGAACAGATCTGGAAGGCCCTGGACCTCGACAACCGGAAGTAGCCCCCGTGCGCTGCCCCCGGCTGCTGCTCGAATCCGAGGCACTGGCCGCGGGGCGGTCGCTTCCCGCCCCGCAGGACCGCCTGCACTACGCCACCACGGTCCTGCGCCTGAAGAGCGGCGCCCCCTGCCGCGTCTTTGACGGCCTTGGCAACGAATTCGAGGCCACTCTCGAACTGAACGGTCGCCGCGACGGCACCTTCCACCTAGGCGAGCGTGCCGCGCCGCCGACCCACCCTGCCTTTCCGATCCACCTGCTCCAGGGCATTGCCCGCGGCGATCACATGGACCTGGCGATCCAGAAGGCCGTGGAACTTGGGGTGCAGTCCATCCGTCCGGTGCTCTGCGAACGCTCACGTTCGGCCGCCGCCCACAAGGGCCTGGACAAGCGCCAGCGTCACTGGCACGGGATCCTGCGCGCCGCGGCGGAACAGTGCGGGCGCAACGAGCTCCCCCAGTTGCAGGAACCCGCTCCACCGGACACGGTCCTCTCGGGCTGGCATGACACCCTGGCCTTGCTTGCCGAGGAAGGGGCGCCGGGACTGGATGCGCGCCTGGACGGCCGCAGCCGACCAGCGGCGGTCGCGCTGTTCGTCGGGCCGGAAGGCGGCCTCACGCCCGCGGAGATCGCGCTGGCACAGGACCGGGGATTCCTTGGGGTCGGGATGGGCCCGCGCACCCTGCGCACCGAAACCGCCGCGATGGCCCTGCTGACCCTGGTCCAGGCCCGCCTGGGCGACCTGCAGGGATAACGCCCGTCCCGCCCGGAGACCAATGCGGCCTCAGGCCGGCTGGGCCTCGGCAATCTCCAGCAGGCGCTGTTCGAGGGTGTCGAGGCGCAGCAGGTGCGTGGTCACACCGGAGGCCTTCACCCGCCAGGACCAGGGGGTGGCGTCGGAATCTTCCAGCGCGTAGATGTTCTGCGGGGTGATCTGCACAGGGTGCGGCGTCCCGCGCACCTCGAGCGCGTAGAACGGCAGGTGCTCCGGCTGCATGACCGCCTGCATCACCAGCAGGCGGGTAAAGCGGCGACGGTCCTCGCCGCTGTCGCGGCCAGGGTCCAGCAGCTGATTCACGTTGATCACCGGCACCTGCACGTCCTGCCAGACCAGGCTGGGCTCCAGCCAGGGGATCTCCGGGTGTTCGGCGTCCTGCTCCACGGCACCCGCGCGGGTGGTGACCTCGAGAAAGGCGCTGCGCGGCAGCAGGATGGAGCCTGTGTCCAGCTGCACGATCACGGCCTCGACCGCCTGGGTCTGTGCGTCGTCGCTCATGCCGGCACCTCCTGCAGCTGCTCGCGGATGGCATTCAGCAGATCATTCTCCAGATACGGCTTGCCCAGATAACCATTCACCCCGAGGCGGTCGGCCCGCTCCCGGTGCTTGGTGCCGCTGCGCGAGGTGATCATGATGATCGGCACCTGCCCGAAGTCCGGGTGGTCCCGCACATGGGCGGCAAACTCGAAGCCATCCATGCGCGGCATCTCGACATCCAGCAGGATCAGGTGCGGCCGGCGCTCGTCGAGCAGACCCACGGCGTCCAGACCGTCGCGCGCGGTCACCACGTCGTAGCCGTGGCGGGTCAGCAGACGGGCCGTGACCTTGCGGATCGTGATCGAGTCGTCGACCACCATAATCCGCTTCGAGCTCGAGGCCTCGGATACTGCCTGCGGGGCTTCCGGCAGCGACGCGGTGGCCTCGGCAAAGCGCACCAGCATACTGAGGTCCAGAATCAGCATCACCGAGCCATCGCCCTGCAGGGTGGCACCCGCCACCCCCGGGATGCGACTCAGCACCGGGCCCACCGACTTCACCACGACCTCCTGACTGCCCAGCAGGCCATCGATGCGAAGGGCCACGCGCCGGTCATCCGCCCGCACCAGCAACAGCGGGAAGGGATGATCCGGGAAGTGCTCGACCCCGGCCTGGCTCTCCACGCCCATCAGGTCGCCCAGGCCACGCACCTCGTAGTCCTGTCCGATGTAGTTGTAGGTCGCCTTGGCATCCTGCGAGTCGATCTCTTCGGCGCGGGCGCGGACCACGCCCTCGACCGAGGCCATCGGGACCGCGAAGGTCTCCTCGCCCACCTGGACCAGCAGGGCCTGGGAGATGGCCAGCGTGAACGGCAGGCGCATGGTGAAGCGCGAGCCCTTGCCGGGCGTCGACTGGATCTCCAGCGTGCCGCCGAGCTGCTTCACATCGCTGTTCACCACGTCCAGGCCTACCCCGCGACCGGCCACCTGAGAGACCTCCGCAGCGGTGGAGAAGCCGGACTGCAGGATCAGCTGCAGGGCCTGGGCGTCCGAGACTTCGGCATCGGGGGCGATCAACCCGCGCTCGAGCGCGCGGGCGCGGATGGCCTCGGCGTCGATGCCACGACCATCGTCGGTCACCTGCAGACGGATCTCGCTGCCCGACTGCTCCAGGCTGACATCGATCTGACCCTGGACCGCCTTGCGCGCCTGCTCGCGCTCGGCCGGTGCCTCGATACCATGGGCGATGGCATTGCGCAGCAGGTGTTCCAGGGGCGACACCAGTCGTTCCAGCAGGGCGCGGTCGAGTTCGGCCCCCTGGCCGGTGAACTCCACCCGCACCGGCTTGCCGAGATCCTCGCCCGCCTGGCGCACCACGCGGCGCAGACGGGGCGCCATGCGGGCGAAACGCACCATACGCTGGCGCATCAGCTGATCCTGCAGGTCCGTGCCGACGCGGCGCTGCTGCAGCAGGATGCCGCCGGCATTCTGGAGTTCGTCGCCGACTTCCTGCTTGAGGGCCTCGAGGTCACTGACACTTTCGGCCAGGGCCCGCGACAGCTGCTGGATCCCGGAGTAGCGGTCCATCTCCAGCGGATCGAAGTCCAGGGCCTCCTCGCCACTCTCCTCCTCCACCCGGAACAGGATCTGCGCCTCGGTCTCGATCTCGAGCTTGCGCAGCTGGTCGCGCAGACGCGCGATGGTGCGCTCGAGTTCGTCGACCTGGCCCTCGACCCGCCCGACCGTCTGCTCGAATCGACGATGGAAGGTTGCCAACTCGCCGGCGTTGTTCACCAGGCTGTCGAGGACCTCGGCGTCCATGCGGACCTGGTCCTGAATACGGCGCCCCTCGGATTCCGGCGGCTCGTGGCTGCGCTGGTCCCCCGCTGCGGCCGGCATTGCCGCCTCGGCAGCCGGTGCGTCGGTCTCCGCGTCGCCCGCATCGGCCTCGGTCTCCGCTGGTGCGCCCGCCTCAGGCTCGGGCGATTCGCCGGCCTCGCCGGCGGCCCAGCTCCGCAGCGCCGGCAGCGATTCGCTGGCCGACTCGTCCATCTGCCAGGCCCCGACCCCGCGCTCCACCAGATGCTGGACATCCGTCAGGGCGCGCTCGGTGAGCTGGAAGAAGCCATCGCGCGGCTCGAGACCGGTCTCGGTCTCCACGCTCAGCGCGCTCTCGAGCGCGTGCGCGATGGCGCCGACCACAGTGAAACCGGCCATGCGGGCACTGCCCTTCAGGGTATGCACCTCGCGCTGGAAGGCGTTCTGGTCCGGACCGGGCCGCCCCCCGGCCTCGCGCCAGCCATGGAGGGCGGCGAACGCGGCCTCCAGGATATCCCGGGCCTCCTCGATGAAGACCTCGGCAAACTCCCAGTCGATCTCCAGCTCGGGCTCGGGCTCGGCGCCCGCTTCCGGCACCGAGGACACCTCGGGCACCGCTTCGGCGGCTTCGGGTTCGTCGAATTCCGGCGATTCCTCCTCGTTGGACTGCTCCTCGGCACGCAGCAGTTGCTCGGCGGTCGCATGATCCAGCAGGGCGTAGACCTCGGGGGCCCAGGACGGCGGATCCAGCACCTTGGCCGGATCGGGTTCCTCGTCGGCCACCGCCTCGGCGACGTAGGTCTCCAGCCGGCGTAGCAGCTCGACGGCCTCGCCCGACAGGGCCCATTCCATATCCCGGTGGATGCGAATCAGGCGCTCGAACGGGCCGCAGACCGAGTAGATACCGCGGATGTCCGCCGTGCGCGCGCTGCCGTTCAGGGTGTGCAGCGCGCGCTCCAGATCATGATTCGGGATCCGGTCCGGGCGCCATTGCGATTCATCCAGCCAGCCCCGCAGGGTGAGCAGGTGCACCTGGGCCTCGGCGGCAAAGACCTGCCATAGCTGTGGGTCGGTCTCCATGCGCGCGGCCGAGTCTCCCGCCGAGGCCTCCGCGAGGTCCCCCTCGTCCGGTGCCGGTTCGTCGATCCCCGGCTCTCCGGGCGCAACCCCCTCCAGTTCCGGGGTATCGGCCTCCGGCTCGAGCGCGCCCTCCACGGGCAGCGAGTCGCCCCCCTCCAGGATCTCTTCCGTCACCTCGAAGGCATCGGCCGGGAGCTCGAGATCGTCCAGATCCAGCGGTTCGACATCCGGCGCGGAAGCCCGCAAGTCGTCGCTGCCCGCCACCGGGGCTGACTCCCCTTCCGGCTCTGCGTCGGGAACAGACGCGTCCGACTCGGGGACGGATGGCTCCAGCGCATCCGGCGGGAGGTCCGGCACGAACGCACCGGATTCCTGGAGGAGTTCGTCGGCAGCCTCATCCTGGTCTGGCTCCACAGGCTCCAGGGTCTCGCTGGATGCCACAGCGGCCGGGGCGTCCAGATCATCCAGGGTGCGCGCCAGTGCCTCGAATTCGGCTTCCGCACCCGACGGAGCGGCGGGGGCCATGGGCTCTTCGTCCGCCTCGGCCTCGGTTTCCGGCTCGCCACCGGCCAGGGCCCGCAGGCGCAGGGCGATATCGAGGACGGGGGTATCCGGTCCGGTGTCATCCCGGACCTCGCTCACCAGGCCCGGCAGGACCCCGATGGCGTCCTCGATAACCTGCAGGGTGGCGTGGTCCGCCTCATGCCCGGAATCCAGCAGGCGATTGAGGAAGGACTCCACCGCCCAGGCGAACTCGCCCAGACGCAGGGCCCCGGCCAGCCGCCCCGAACCCTTCAGGGTATGGAAGGAGCGGCGGATCACCGAGAGGGTGTCGAGGTCCGCCGGGTTGGACTGCCACAGCGGGAAATGCTGGGTCAGGCTGGCCACCTCCTCGTCCGCCTCCTCGAGGAAGATCTCGAGGATCTCCGGATCGACGTCGGGGCCACGCACCTGGTCCGCCAGCACCGCATCGTCAAAGGGCAGGGAATCACGTCCCCCGGCGGGCACCGAGCTCGTCGGGGGTGCAGCGGCCGCGACGTCGGTCGCGGGGATCCCGGCCTCGGCCCCCGGCTCCGGGGCGTTCTCCGCCGGCAGATCCTCGAGCGTGCCGGAGTCGAACGCCACCTCGTTGTCAGTCACCGGTTCGGCCGAGTCGTGCTCCGGCGCCGCCTCCGGGGCGTCCCCGGCCTCGGGAACCGCGGCCAGCGGCGCATCCGCGCCATCACCACCGGAGATCGCGCCGATGCGCTGCAAGGCCGCGATGCCGCGCTCGTGCACGCTGTCCAGTTCGCGCCAGGGCTGACCGGACGACTCGAGGGCCACCTCGATGCTGCTGAGGACCTCGGCCAGGGCCTCGACCTCGCCCTCCTCCAGCTCCGTGGCCGCCCTGCCGGCGCGGGCATCCAGATGCCGGATCAGCGGCCCGAGGAGGGCATGCAGTGCCTCGAAGCCCGACATCGACATGGCCCCCTCGATGCGCCGCAGACCCTCGCGGGCCTCGTCGAGGCCGCTTTCGCCAGCCTCCGCCCCGGCGTCGAGAAAACCGAGGAAGATGTCGCGCACCCGGCGAACATCGACCAGGGCCTCCTTGTAGACCGCGGCCGCCAGCGCGCGATCGAACTCCGCCTGTGGCGTGGGACTGTGGCTCTTGCGCCGCAGACCGGATTCGAGCAGGGATTCGAGGGCCAGCAGATGTTCCGCCAGTACCATGTCGACCTGTTCGTCGGCCTCGCCCGCACGCTCGGGGGTCAGCGACGCCGCCAGGGCATCGGTATGCTCCTGCCCGGACTCCAGGCCCAGCAGGCTGAGCGTGGAACCGATGCGCTCGACCTGTTCGCGCAGATGAGCCAGATCCTCGGCCCCGCGCACCGGGGAACGCATGAGTACGTCCAGGCGCTCGCGCACCTCCGCGAGGTCGTCTTCCAGCGCCTGGCGCAGGTTGTCGTAGACCGAACGACCGACGCTGCCGGCGTCGTCCTCGAGGCCAAGGCCGTCGAGGCCGAACACCTCGCGCACCGCTAGGGTCTGCTCCCCTTCCGAAGTGGCACAGGCCACGTGAAACAGCAGGGTCTTGATCAGGTCCGAAGGCGCCGCGTATTCGGGCTCCGAACCCGCATCGCCGGCTTCCAGGTGGGCCGTTAGCGCGTTCAGGTAGCGCCCGAGTTCACGATCGACCCGCCCGACCAGGCGCCGCACGTCGGTATCGGCCTCGACCCCCCCGGCGGCGACCGCCTCCAGCACCGCACCGGCGACCCAGAACAGGCGGCGGGCCTCGCCCGCCGGGACGACCTCCTCGACTGTGCGGACAGTCGCCTGCAGGCGTGCGGCCGGTGCCGTCGCATCCTCGCCGCGCACCAGTTCCAGGAGATCGCGCTGAAAACGGCGGCGCGCCTGCTGCAGGACCGGGAGCCGGGCCGCCGGGTCCAGCACCTCGCCACCGGAACCCACGCGGTCATCGTCGACGGTTTGCGGGTCCGGCATCAGCGCCGCGACGTCCAGCAACAGCGATGCCCCCCGGCTGCTGCGCAGCTCGTTCAGCAGGGGGACCAGGATCATCGGCGAGGGCAGTTCGCCATCGCCCTCGTTCTCGAGATAGTCCGGAAGCTGCAGGGACGCCCGCAGCAAGGGCTCGGTGGCCGCCACGTTGGGCTCGTCGGCCTGCTGCAGTTCGTCCAGGACCTGGAGCATCTCGTCGAGGATCAGGACCACGCTCTCGACCTGGACCATGACCAGGGTATTGCGGATCTGCTCGACCCGACTGCGCGCCTCGGCCAGACAGTCACCGCAGGTCGGGTCGTCGGAATACCGCCGCAATGCGTCCTGGACCTCGACAAACAGCTTGTCGAGCTCGTCGCGGACCCAGTTCAGTGCGCTGGATGCCATCGGCCGGGTCCGCCGTCAGGCCCGTTGTTCGTCGGAGGACGTCGTATCGGCGTCGGGATCGGGATCCATCGCATCGGGGTCCTCGCCAACGGCCTCGGTAGCGCTGCCCGGCTCGGGCAGCTTGAAGTCCGATACCGAGGACTGCAGCTGGGCCGAGAGCTGGGCCAGATCCCCGATCGCCGCCGCGGTGGACTGCGTCCCCTGCGTGGTCTCGGAGGTAATCTCGCGGATCTGCGCCATGATGGAGGTCACGTCCTGCGCCATCTCGGACTGCTTGCGGGCCGAGGAGGAGATACCGTCGATCAGGTCCGCGAGATCGGCGGAGACCTGTTCGATCTCGGACAGCGCCTCGCCCGCGGCCTGGGCCAGTTCGGCCCCCTGGACCACGTTGGCGGTACTTTGCTCCATGGAGCTCACGGCCTCGCTGGTATCCGCCTGGATGGCCTTGACCAGGCCTTCGACCTGACGGGTCGCGGAGGACGAACGTTCCGCGAGGCGCTGGACTTCGTCGGCCACCACCGCGAAGCCGCGGCCGGCCTCGCCCGCCGCGGAGGCCTGGATCGCCGCGTTCAGTGCCAGCACGTTGGTCTGTTCGGCGATGTCGTTGATCAGCCCGATGATGTCGCCGATCTCCTGCGAGGATTCGCCCAGTCGCTTGATCCGCTTCGCGGTCTCCTGGATCTGCTCGCGGATACTGTCCATGCCCTCGATGGAGCGGCGCACGGTGCCGGCCCCGCGGGACGCGATCTCCACCGAGTTACGTGCCACGGAGGCCGACTGCTCGGCATCCTGGGCCACCTTGTCCACCGAACGCGAGACCTCGTCGATCGCGTCATCCGCGCGCTGGATCTCGCGGGCCTGTTCTTCCGACTTCTCGGCCAGCCCCAGCACCTGCGAACGGGTGGACGCCGAGGACTCACTGATGTCGGCCGCCACCGTGTTGATGGTCGCGACCAGGGTACGCAGGTTCTCGATCGCGTAGTTCATCGAGTCCGCGATGGCGCCGGTGAAGTCCTCGGTCACCGTCGCGTTCACGGTGAGGTCGCCATCGGCGAGGTTCATCATCTCGTCAAGCAGGCGCAGGATCGCCTGCTGGTTGCGCTCGTTCTGGGCCTCGGTCTCGGCCAGTTCGCGCTTGGTGTCGCGGTAGAGGAACAGCCCCATCGCGATCAGCAGCAGCAGCGCCAGGCCACCAAAGCCGAAGCCGATCAGGGCGATCACGCCCGCCCGTTCGGCCTCCCGCGTGATGGCGGTCTCGAACGCGCCGGTCGTCTCGAGCATCGCGCCACTGCTGGCCTCGACACTGGAGGCCGCGGCATTGACCTCGAACACCTGGGTGGAGGTATCCAGAACCCCTTCCACCGCCTCGCTGAAGGCCACGAACAGCGTGGCGATCTCCTGCAGCAGGGCCCGTGCCTGCGGGTCGTCAACCGGCTCCACACCCAGCGGGGCGAAGCCCTCGATCAGCCCGTCCAGCACCCGCCCGTACAGCGTCGCGTCACGCTCGAAGCGTTCGATGGCGGCGGCCGCCTCGGCGCCACCCTGCAGCACCCGGCCGAGGTTGTTGGCGATCCGCTGGATCAGCATGGTCTGGCGTGCCGCCACATAGACCTGCTCGGGCGGCTCGCCGATCTGGGTCATGCGCCGCACGACATCATCGGACAGCCGCGACAGTTCCGGAGAGAAGGCCGCCACCGCGTCGGAGAACTCGGTGATCAACTGGATATCCGAACGCCCGAGGATGACCGTGTTGATGTGGTCCCGATAGGCGGACCACTCGCGGTCCACGGTGGCGATGTCCTCCTGCAGGGGTTCCGGCAGCGGCTGCAGCCCTTCGCCCCCGGTGCGGATCCGTTCCAGACGTGCCTCGAAGTCATCCCGCAGCGACTGCAGGTCGGAGAATGCCTGCTCGGAACCCGCGGCGGCCTCCAGCGAGCTGGTGGCCAGCCGCTGCGACAGCAGGCGCAGGTCGTTGGCCAGCGCGATGCGGTCGCGGTACTGGCTCTGCTCGTACTCGTGGTAGGTAAAGGCCCCGCCGGTCGCGATCAGGGCCAGCACCAGCAGCCCCCCGAGGACAAAATTACGTGCGCGACGACTCGATCCCATCAGTTCATACCCCCTGTCGCAGCCCCGCGCCCCGCGTCATCCGACTGCGGCTGCGGACTGTTCGCTACTGGATGTACCGGCCAAGCCCGTGCCGGTAAAGCGATTGTTGTCATTCAGCAGCAGATCCAGATCCAGCACCGGATGCAGCCGGTGCCCGAGATCGAATCCGCCGGTAATAAAGGGTCGGACAGCCTCGGGGACCGAGACTTCCAGACGGCGCTGGGACGGGATGCAGCGGCGCATCCCCTCGACCTGACTGACCAGCAGCCCGGCCATGCCCTGGCCCTGCGGCGCCACCACGATCCGCTGCCCGGTCGCGTCGTCCGGCAATGGCCGGTCCAGCAACAGCTTGCCCATATCGAACACCGGCAGCACCAGCCCGCGCAGGTTGCCCACCCCCAGCACGGCGGCATCCGCCAGCGGTACGCGGGTGAGCGTCATCGGATCGGCCACTTCGGCGATCGCGTCCATGTCGACCAGAAAGCGGAAATCGCCAACACGCAGCAAGACCCCGCGCCAGCCCGTACCAATGTCCCGCCGCAACTCGCGATTGACGCGGCGCCCTTCGCGATCAAGGCTCGCGATCAGCGCAAACGGCGAGGACAGGTCGGTCTTCATGCGGAGAGGTACTTCCCGATGGTTTCCAGCAGGTTCTTCTCGACCACCGGCTTGGTGATATAGTCCCGGGCCCCCTGGCGCATCGCCCAGACCCGGTCGGTCGCCTGATCCTTGGTGCTGACCACGACGACCGGCACATGCGCCGTCTCCTCGGCCTGGGACAGCTGGCGGGTCGCCTGGAAGCCGTTCAGCCCGGGCATCACGACATCCATCAGCACCAGATCCGGGACCTGCGACTTCGCGGCCGCGACCCCGTCCTCGCCGCTCTCGGCGGTGGTCACCGAATGCCCGTGCTTCTCGAGCATGGTACGCAGCACGTGGATCTCGGTCGGGGAATCGTCAACGATCAGAATACGGGCCATGGGGTTCGTCTTTCCTTGGTTGGTGTGGCGGAACGCGTCATGCCGAGGGGCTGGCGTACTGACGCATGGCACCCAGGAGGTCGTCCCTGGTGAATGGCTTGGTGAGGTAATCCTCCGACCCCACGACGCGGCCTTTCGCCTTGTCGAACACACTGTCCTTGCTGGACAGCATGATGATCGGCGTGGCGCGGAACTGCTTGTTGTTCTTGATCAGCGCGCAGGTCTGGTAGCCATCCAGGCGCGGCATCATGACGTCGATGAAGATAATGTCCGGACGCGACTCGGCGACCTTGGACAGCGCCTCGAAGCCGTCCACGGCGGTAATGACCTCGGCCCCGTGCTTTTGCAGCAAGGATTCGGCGGTGCGCCGAATGGTCTTGCTGTCGTCGATCACCATGACCTTGAGTCCCTGAAACTCGGTGGCCGAGTCCGCTTCGGCAAGCGCGTTAGACACCTTCTCCCCCCCTGGCCATTTCGCCCCGAATCTAGCGGAAGCGGGGCCGTGTGACAAACAGCACACCATGATATTGCATCGCGCGCAGCGCAATGCATCGAACACCGCCACCACCCTCCGGGTGCCGCGCGAGCTTCGATCAGCGTGGCATACTGCCCGGACACCCCGCACGATCGAGGCAACGTGACCACGAACATTGCCATCCTGATGGACCCGGTGGCGGACATCAAACCCTGGAAGGACACCAGCTTCGCGATGATGCTGGCCGCGCAGGCCCGCGGGCACCGCCTGCACTATCTCGAGCCGGCCGATCTGTGGATCGAGGAGGGCCGCGCGAGCGCGCGCAGCCGCCCCATCGAGGTGCGTGACCAGCGCGACGACTTCTTCCGCCTGGGCGATCCGGAGACGGGCCCGGCGGCCCGTTTCGATGTGCTGCTAATGCGCAAGGATCCACCGTTCGATCTCGAATACATCTATGCGACCTACGCCCTCGACCTCGCCGAACGCGAGGGCGTGCGGGTGTCGAACCGGCCGCAGGCCCTGCGCGACGTCAACGAGAAGGCCTTTACCGCGCACTTCCCGCAGTGCTGCCCGCCCACGCTGATCACCCGCGACCGAAGCCGCATCCGCGCCTTCCTCGAGGTGCAGGGCGATATCGTGGTCAAGCCGCTGGACGGGATGGGCGGGGCGTCGGTGTTCCGCATCCGCCAGGGCGACCCGAACACCTCGGTCATCCTCGAGACCATCACCGAATTCGACCAGCGCAGCGTGGTCGCCCAGCGCTTCCTGCCGGAGTTCACCGAGGGTGACAAGCGCATCATCCTGATCGGCGGCGAGCCCTGCCCCGATGCCCTGGCGCGCATCCCCGCCGCGGGCGAGAGCCGGGCCAACCTCGCCGCGGGCGGCCGCGGCGAGGCCCGCCCGCTGACCGAGCGCGACCGCTGGATCTGCCGCGAGATCGCCCCGGAACTCAAGGCCCGCGGCCTGGATTTTGTCGGCATCGACGTCATCGGCGACTACCTGACCGAGATCAACGTCACCAGCCCCACCGGCGTGCGCGAGCTGGACGCCACCGGTCACGACCTCGCCGGCCAGTACATCGACTATCTCACCCGCCCGATCGAAGGATGACCGGCATGCGCCGCGCGACGACCCTCACCCTGCTCCTGCTGCTCGCCACCCTCCTGCTGGCCGCCTGCGGCCGCGAGGAACCGGATACCGAACAGCTGGGCTTCTACGCCTTCGGGACTCTGGTGGACCTCAGCCTGTACCCCGCGGGCCAGTATGACGTGGAGGCCATCGGGACCGCGGTTCAGGAGGAACTGGAGATCCTGCACACCTCCTGGCATGCCTGGGAACCCGGATCCCTTGGCCGGACCAACGAACTGCTGGCCCTGCAGGGCGAATTCAGCGCCCCGCCCTCGGTCCTGCCGCTGATCGAGCGCGGCCGCGAGATGGAGGCCCTCAGCGAGGGGCTGTTCAACCCCGCCCTGGGCAGACTGGTGGCGGCCTGGGGCTTCCATCAGGACGACCCCCAGGGCCCGCCGCCGGACGAGGCAACCCTGGCGGAACTGCTGGACGCCCCCCCGAGCATGCAGGATATCGAACGCAATGGCGTGCGCCTGCGGGGCACCCACCCGGACCTGCAGCTCGATTTCGGCGGGCTGGCCAAGGGGCTGGCGGTAGAGCGGGTGCTGGACCTGCTCGCGGAACTCGGGGTGGAAGCCGCGATCTTCAACGCCGGCGGCGACCTGATGACCCTGGGCCGCCCCGAGACACGCCCGTGGCGCGTGGGCATCCGCCACCCGCACGGCGGCGTGCTCGGCAGCATCGAACTGGACGGCGGCGAAGCCCTGTTCACCTCCGGCGACTACGAACGCGGCTATGACTGGGACGGCACGCGCATCCACCACGTGATCGACCCGCGCACCGGCCGTCCGAGCCAAGGCATCGACAGCGCCACCGTGCTCCACCACGACCCCGCCCTGGCCGACGCCGCCGCCACCACGCTGATGATCGCCGGCCCGGAGGCCTGGCCGGAATACGCCCGCAAGATGGGCATCGACCACGCACTGGTGGTACTGGAAGACCGCATCGAGGCCACGCCGGCACTGGCCGACCGGGTACAACCCGGCCGCGACCGCGAGCCATTCGTGGTGCGCGAACTGCCGTGAACGCCGGCCGGCTGCGCTGGGGTGACGCGCTGATCGGCAGCCTGGCCGCCGGGATCGTGGTGGCGGCCTTCGTGCTGGCCTACACCCCTGCGGGCGATGCCCGGGTGCTGGTCATCAGCCAGGCCGGGGTCGCGCCGCAGCACGAACCCCTGGATCGCGCCCGGGTCCTCGAGGTCCAGGGCCCGGCCGGCATCACCCGTATCGAGATCGAACCGGGCCGGGCACGCTGTGCCGACTCCCCCGGGCGCCAGGACATCTGCGAGTCCAGCGGCTGGCTGCAGGCCCACGGCGACGTTGCCGTCAGCCTGCCCAACCGGCTGACGCTGCAGGTGCTCGGCACCGACCCCGGCTTCGACAGCATGCATTATTGAATCCCGTGGCGCCCGGGCATCCGCAGGCCGGCAGCGACGCCCATGACCGGGCCATCGCCGCGCTCGCCGCCATCGCGATCGGCATCCAGATCCTCGAGGCCGCGATCCCCAGCCCGATCCCGGGCATCAAGCCGGGGCTGGCGAATATCGTCACCCTGATCACGCTGCTGGCCCTGGGCTGGCGCGCGGCCGTGGCGGTCACGCTGCTCCGCGTGGTCGGAAGCAGCCTGCTGCTGGGGACACTACTGAGTCCCGCCTTCTGGCTGTCGCTTGCCGGGGCCGTCGCGAGCCTCGCCCTGCTGGCGGTCCTGCGCCCCTTCGCCCCCCGCCATGTCGGACCGGTCGGTCTGGGCATCGCGGCGGCGATGGCGCACGTCGCGGGCCAGTTCCTGCTCGCCTGGGCGGTGATCATCCCGCATCCCAATCTGCCCCTGGTGCTGCCCCCGCTGTTGCTCGCCGCCCTGATCACCGGCAGCCTGACCGGTATACTGACCGCCCAGGTCCTCGCCGATCCGCGAATCCAGCGTCATGTCCACACTCCCCAGCCCAGCCAGTAGCCCCCGTCGAACCCGCGCGCTAGTGGGCGTCGGGGCCGTGCGTGGCCGCCCCGCCGGGCCGGAGGCGCCATGACGCCCCACGCCAGTCCGGGCACGCCCCCGCCGGAGACGCCGCGCGTGCAGGACCACCTGGGGACCATGATCTTCCTCGCGGTGGTCGCCCACGCGCTGATCATCCTGGGGATCGGCTTCGCGGTCGATCCGATCGAAAGCCCGACCCGCGAACCGCTGGACATCACCTGGGTCACCGATCCCGACGCCCCGCCGCCGGAGCCGGACGAAGCGGTCGAGCACATCGCCACCCGGGACCAGGCCGCCAGCGGCGAGGGCGAGGAGATCCAGGAGGCACAGGCGCCGGAGGCAGAGGATGCCGGGATCGGCGAGCCCGAGCCGGAGGGCCTCGATGCACCATTGCCGGAGGCCGGCCCGCTGGTCATGGACCCGGCACAGCCGGAGCCCGAACCGGAACCCGACGCGGTCACCGCCGACACGCCGGACGCTAGTACCGCGGCACCCGAGGTCGCCGACCCCGAGCCACTGGAGTCCCCCGACGCCGAAGACCGGCCCTCTGCAGCAACCCTGATGAACCGTGGCCTGGAGAGCGCCCGCGCGGCCCCCGCGGAGGAGCGCCAGGCATTCTCGACCCGGGCCAGCCGCACCCGCTACCTCGACAGCCTCGCCGCGCGCAGCGCCCCCGAGGCTGCCTACCTGCAGGCCTGGATCAACAAGGTCGAACGCCTGGGCAACCTGAACTATCCGGACGAGGCGCGGCGGCGCGGCCTGTCCGGGACCCTGGTCCTGTCGGTGCGCATCAACCCGGCGGGCGAACTGCTCGATATCCAGGTCGCCCGCAGCTCCGGGGAACCGGTCCTGGACCAGGCGGCGATCCGCATCGTGGAGCTGGCGGCCCCCTATGCCCCGTTCACGGACGCCATGCGCGAGGAATACGACGAACTGGTGATCACCCGCACCTGGGCCTTCCGCCGCGACCAGATGCAGCAGATCCGCTGACGGATCGGCCCAGCCCCGCCGGCTGCCTTGCGACCGGCCGGGTCAGCATCGATACTGGAGCCATGAATCCGACGACCGCCCGCCACGAGCCCGACAGCCTGCGCGATCACTTCCTGATCGCGATGCCGAGCCTGAACGATGGCTACTTCAGCCATGCGGTCACCTATATCTGTGACCACGACGAAGAGGGCGCGCTGGGGCTGGTCATCAATCAGCCTACCGAGTTCTCGCTGCGCGAACTGCTGGAGCACGTGGAACTGGAGCCCGGCGAGGACCTGCCGGAGATGCCTGTCTACCGCGGCGGGCCGGTGCAGCCGGAACACGGCTTCGTGCTGCATTCCGCCGAGCAGACCTGGCGTGGCAGCCAGCCCATCACCGACTCCATCGTGTTGACCACCTCGCGCGATATCCTCGAGGCAATTAACGCCGGGCAGGGCCCGCGCCGGGTCCTGATCGCGCTGGGCCACGCCGGTTGGGGCCCTGGCCAGCTGGAGAGCGAGCTGGCCGAGAATGCCTGGCTCACCGCCCGCGCCGACGCCGACATCCTCTTTGACCGCCCCAGCGCCGAGCGCTGGCGCGCCGCCGCCGAACTGATCGGCATCGACGTCAATCTGATCAGCTCGGCCTCCGGCCACGCCTGATCGTGGGGCTGCTGGCGTTCGACTACGGGCGACGCCGAATCGGGGTCGCGGTCGGCGAAGAGCTGACCGGCTCGGCCCGCGGCCTGCGCACGTTCGCCAGCGACGCGCCCGACCTGTGGTCCGGCATCGACACGCTGGTGGCGGAATGGGCCCCGGAGGGTTTCGTGGTCGGCTGGCCGACCCAGGCGGACGGCAAGCCCACGCCACTGGCGCGGCGCATCCGGGGCTTCGCCCGCACCCTCGAAGAACGCTACGGGCAACCGGTATACTGGAGCGACGAGCACCTGACATCCCACCTGGCCCGCGAGCGCCGCCGGCCGGGACGCCACGACCCGGGGCTGGACGCCCATGCCGCCGCGGTCATCCTCGAAGGCTGGTTTCTGGAGAACGCATCATGACGCCGGACGTCCCGACCCTGCTCGACGACATGGCCGAACAGGCCCGCCACCATCTCAAGACCCACGGGATCGACCAGCCGATCGTCGTCGGCATCCATTCCGGTGGCGTCTGGATCGCGGAGCACCTGCGCGAACGCCTGGGGGTGGAGCGGCCCCTGGGCAAGCTCGACATCAGCTTCTACCGCGACGACTTCTCGCGCATCGGCATGCACCCGCAGGTACGCCCCTCCGAGTTGCCGGAGGATCTGGACGGAGAGCACGTGCTGCTGGTCGACGACGTCCTGTTCACCGGGCGCACGATCCGCGCGGCGCTGAACGAGCTGTTCGACTACGGCCGCCCCGCCTCGGTAACCCTGGCGGTGCTGGTCGAGCGCGACGGACGCGAACTGCCCATGGAGGCCGCGATCGTCGGGGCCCACATGGAGCTCGGCAAGACCGAACAGATCAAACTGCGCGGGCCCGAGCCGCTGCGCCTGGAGCGGGTCGCCATCGACCCCGAGGACCTGAAGGCCTGAGCCAGCGGAAGCACGACGGATGACCGAGACCCTGATCGCCCACCCCGGCGCGCGCCTGCCCGAACCGGGCCCGCTGCCCAACCGCCTGCAGCTGACCGACGACGGTCAGCTGCGCCACATGCTGACCATCGAAGGCCTGAACCGGGAACTCCTCACCGAGATCCTGGATACCGCCGAGTCGTTCGCCAACATGAACGAGAAGGCGGTGAAGAAGGTCCCGCTGCTGCGCGGCAAGACCATCGTCAACCTGTTCTTCGAGGCCAGCACGCGCACCCGCACCACCTTCGAGCTGGCCGCCAAGCGCCTGTCCGCGGATGTGCTGAACGTGAACATCAACACGTCCTCCGCGGTGAAGGGCGAGAGCCTGCTGGACACCCTGCGCAACATCGAGGCGATGAACGTCGACATGTTCGTCGTGCGCCACGAGGAGAGCGGCACCGCGCACTTCATCGCCCGCCACGTGGCCCCGGGCATCAGCGTGCTGAATGCCGGCGACGGCCGCCACGCGCATCCGACCCAGGCGCTGCTGGACATGTTCACCATCCGCCGCCACAAGGGCGACTTCACCAAGCTGAAGGTCGCGATCGTCGGCGACATCCTGCACTCGCGCGTGGCGCGCTCGCAGATCCACGCGCTGAACATCCTGCAGACCGGCGAGGTGCGCGTGGTCGCACCCTGCTCGCTGCTGCCGGCGGATGTCGACCAGCTCGGCGTGCACGTCTACAACGACCTCGACGCCGGGCTGCAGGATGTCGACGTGATCATCATGCTGCGCCTGCAGCGCGAGCGAATGGAACACGCCCACCTGCCCTCCGAACACGAGTACTACCAGCTGTTCGGCCTGACCTCTCGGCGCCTGCAGCTGGCCCATCCGACCTGCTTGGTCATGCACCCCGGGCCCGCCAACCGCGGGGTGGAGATCGAGTCCGCAGTGGCCGACGGCCCGCACTCGGTGATCCTGGAACAGGTCACCTACGGCATCTCCGTGCGCATGGCGGTGATGTCCATGGTGATGGGGGCCCACCAGGCATGAGCGTGCTGATCGAGAACGCCCGTATCCTCGACCCGGTGGACGGCTTCGACGCCGTCGGCTCGCTGTGCGTGCAGGGCAGCGAGATCCTCGCCCGCGGCCAGGCCCCGGACGGTTTCGAGCCGCGCCGGCGGATCGACGCCAGCGGGCTGTGGCTCATCCCCGGCCTGATCGACCTCGCGGCGCGCCTGCGCGAGCCGGGGCAGGAACACAAGGCCACCGTCGCCAGCGAGACCCTGGCGGCGGCCCGCGGCGGAATCACCAGCCTGGTGGTGCCGCCGGACACCGAACCTCCGATCGACTCGCCCGCCGAGGTGGAGCTGATCAACCGCCGCGCCCGCCAGGCCTGCGGCGTGCGGGTGTACGTGCTGGGCGCGCTGACCCATCAACTGGAGGGCCAGCAGCTCGCCGAGATGGCGGCCCTGATGCAGGCCGGCGCCCGCGGGGTCAGCAACGCCAGCAAACCGCTGGCCAGCCTGCTGGTGCTGCGCCGCGCACTGGAATACGCGACCACCTTCGGCCTGACCATCGTGCTGTCCGCCCAGGACCCGGCCCTGACCGGCTCCGGCTGCATGCACGAGGGCGCGGTCTCCACCCGCCTCGGTCTGGCCAGCATCCCCGAGGCGGCGGAAACCGCCGCGCTGGGCGCCATCCTGGCCCTGGTCGAACAGACCGGGGCGCGGGTCCATGTGGCCCGCCTGTCGACCCGGCGCGGTGCGGAGATGATCACCAAGGCGCGCGCCGAGGGCCTGCCGGTCAGCGCGGACGTGGCCGCCCACCAGCTGTTCCTGACCGAGGTGGACGTCGCGGAATACGACCCGAACTGCCATGTGATCCCGCCCCTGCGGGGCCAGCGCGACCGCGACGGGCTGCGCGCGGCGGTCGCCCGCGGCGACATCAGCGCAATCTGCTCCGACCACCAGCCGCACGAGCCCGACAGCAAACTGGGGCCCTTCGCCGGCACCGAGCCCGGAATCTCGGCGCTGGAGACCCTGCTGCCACTGACGCTGCGCCTGGTCGAGGACGGGCTGATGAGCCTGCACGAGGCGCTGGCCCGGGTGACCACCGGGCCGGCGGAGGTCCTCGGCTTTGCCCAGGGCCGCCTGACGCCAGGGGCACGCGCCGACTTCGTGCTGTGGGATCCGACCGCGATGCAAGAGGTCCGGCGCGAGGACTGGCTGAGCGCCGGCCACAACACCCCCTTCTTCAACTGGACCTTTTCCGGTCAGGTCCGCGAGACCTGGGTCGCCGGACGCCCGGTCTGGACCCTGCCCACCGAGGGAAACCCCGAGGACACCGCATGACTGCGCGCGAGACCGCCTCCCGCCCCCACCGGGGCACGATCTTCCAGGAAGAGGGGCGCATCCTGGATCACCACGATGCCGGGTCAGACCAGTGGATCCTGCGGGTCTTCGCCCCCGAATGTGCCCGCGCGGCCCAGCCGGGGCAGTTCGCCCACCTGCAGTGCGCGCCGCGACTGCTGATGCGCCGGCCGCTGTCGATCCAGCGCGTGGACCGCGAGGCCGGCTGGGTGGAGTTTCTCTACAAGGTCGTGGGAGACGGCACCCGCGCGCTGTCGCAACAGGTCAAGGGCGACACCCTGAGCGTGCTGGGCCCGATCGGCCAGCCCTTCCGCCTGCACCCGGAGCGGCCGAAGCGGCTGCTGCTGGGCGGCGGGGTCGGCATCCCGCCAATGATCTTCCTGGCCCATCGCCTGCACCTGCAGGGCGAGGCCGGACAGACCCACGCGGTGCTGGGCTCCGAGGTCCCGTTCCCGTTTCACGCGCGCCCCTCCGAGATCCTGTGGCCGGGGCTGCCGGACGGCGCGATTGCGACCCTGCCGCTGCTGGAGGACTGGGGCGTGGCCTGTCGCCTGACCTCGAAGGCCGGGCTGCCGGGCGCCTTTGACGGCTTCGTGACCGATCTCGGGCGCGCCTGGCTGGCCGGGCTGTCGCCGGCGGAACGCGACCAGGTGGAGATCTTCGCCTGCGGCCCGCACCCCATGCTCGAGGCCTGCGCGGAACTGGCGGCGGAGTTCGACCTGCCCTGCCAGGTCTCGCTGGAGGAGTTCATGGCCTGCGCGGTGGGCGGCTGCGCCGGCTGCACGGTCCCGGTGCGCACCCCGGAGGGCGTGGCGATGAAGCGGGTCTGCGTGGATGGCCCGGTGTTCGCGGCGGCGGATGTCTTTCCGGAGCCGGAGCGGGCCTGAGGGAAAGACCCTGGCCTGACTTTGGCAGGGGCTTCGCCGGCGAGCCGGCTCCTACTTGTCAGGGAGCTTGAGCTCCTCCTCGGTTTCGTCGGCGGAGGATACACCGCCGCCGAAGTTCAGGCGCCATTCGAGATCGGCGCGCGAGTCGGCCTTGTTCAGGGCCTCGTCCAGCATCACATCCCCGGTCTTGAACAACTTCACGATGGCCTGATCGAAGGTCTGCATGCCCACGGACGCGCCCTTCGCCATCACCTCCTTGATCTCGCTGATCTTCTCGTCCCGGATCAGCTCCGCGATGTAGGACGTATTGATCAGGATTTCCAGCGCGGCGACACGCCGCCCATCCTTGGTCTGCAGCAGGCGCTGGGCCACGATCGCACGCAGGTTCAGTGACAGGTCCGACAGGATCTGCGGGCGGTTGTCCTCGGGGAACAGGTTGATCACCCGATCCAGCGCCTGGGTGGCGTTGGTTGCGTGCAGGGTCGTCAGCACCAGGTGGCCGGTATCGGCGTAGGTCAGGGCCGCGCGCATGGTCTCGCGTGAACGCACCTCGCCGACCATGATCACGTCCGGCGCCTCGCGCATGCCCTCCTGCAGGGCATGGTCGTAGCTGGGGGTATCAATCCCCACCTCGCGCTGGCCCACGATCGAACGCTTGTGGCTGAACAGGAACTCGATCGGGTCCTCGACCGTGAGGATATGCCCGCTCTTGTTCGTGCTGCGGTAGTCGATCATCGATGCCAGGGTGGTCGATTTCCCGGTGCCCGTTGCCCCCACGATCAGCACCAGCCCGTCGTTGTGCGAGACAAACTCCTTCAGCACGGGGGGCAGGCCCAGTTGCTCGATGGTCGGGATCGCTACGCGGATGAAACGGATGACCATCGCGACCTCGCCGCGCTGGCGATAGACGTTCACGCGAAAGCGTCCCAGTCCCTCGCGCGACAGGCCAAAGTTGACCGCGGTCTCGCGCTCGAAGATCTCCGCCTGGTGCTCGTTCATCATCTCGCGGGCGATACTCTCGGCCTGGCCCGGGGCCAGCGCCTTGCGCGAGATGGGCTGGAGCTGGCCGTCGACCTTGATGCTGGCCGGCGCGCCGGTCAGGAAGAACAGGTCCGACGCGGCCTTCTGCGCCATCAGTTTCAGGTAGGGCTCGATCTGCAACTGGCTCATAGTCTGTTTCCCTGACCCGACGCGCTAGCGCAGGTTGAAGTCCTCGGCGCGCTCGTCGACCGCCAGACCCTCGCCTTCATCCTTCACCGCGGGCGCGCCGTCATCCTGGGCACGCTGGCTGTCGAGCTTGATGCGCAGGCGCAGATCGTTCACCGAGTCGGCGTTGCGCAGAGCCTCGTCGTAACTGATCTGGCGATTTTCGTAGAGATCGAACAGGGCCTGGTCGAAGGTCTGCATGCCCTGCTCGCGCGAACGCGACATCAGCTCCTTCATCTCGTGTACTTCGCCCTTCAGGATCAGGTCCGACATCAGCGGGGTGTTGATCATGATCTCCACCGCCGGCACCCGGCCCTCGCCACTCTCCTTGCGCACCAGGCGCTGCGAAATCACTGCCTTCAGGTTCAGCGACAGGTCCATCAGCAGCTGCTCGCGCCGGTCCTCGGGGAAGAAGTTGATGATCCGGTCCAGCGCCTGGTTGGTGCTGTTGGCATGCAGCGTCGACAGGCACAGGTGACCGGTCTCGGCGAAGGCGATGCCGTAGTCCATGGTCTCGCGGTCGCGGATCTCGCCGATCAGGATCACGTCCGGCGCCTGGCGCAGGGTGTTCTTCAGCGCGATCTCGTAGTTCTCGGTGTCCACCCCGACCTCGCGCTGGGTGATGATGCTCTTGTCGTGCTCGTGCACGAACTCGATCGGATCCTCGATGGTGACGATGTGGTCGGCCGTGGTGCGATTGCGGTAGCCGATCATCGCCGCCAGCGAGGTGGACTTGCCCGACCCGGTACCGCCCACGAAGATCACCAGCCCGCGCCGCTCCTGGGTGATCTTCTCCAGCTGCGGCGGCATCTGGATGTCCTCGAATTTCGGGATCACCGAGTTGATCGTGCGCAGCACCATGCCCGGGCTGCCGCGCTGGGTGAAGACATTCACGCGGAAACGCGACACGCCCTGAAGGCCGATCGCGAAGTTGCATTCCTGGTGGCGCTCGAACTCGGCCGACTGCTTGTCGTTCATCAGCGAACGCACCAGCGCCTGGGTGTGCGAGGGCGTCAGCTTCTGCTCGGTCATCGGCACCACGCGGCCGTCGATCTTGGCCGCCGGCGGCATCCCCACGGTAATGAACAGGTCCGACCCGCCCCGGTCCACCAGGGCCCGCAGCAGGTCATGCATGTACTTGATCGCCTTGTCACGATCCATGGCGTTCTCCCCTGATACCCGGTGCGGCGTTCACGCCAAGCGGGCCGTATCGATCAAATGGAATCCGGGTTGGCCGCCTTGCGACGGGCATCCTCGCGACTGATCACGCCCTGCGCCAGCATGTCCTTCAGGCACTGGTCGAGCGTCTGCATGCCGGTGCCGGCACTGGTCTGGATGGTCGAGTACATCTGCGCGATCTTGTTCTCGCGGATCAGGTTCCGGATCGCCGGCGTGCCGAGCATGATCTCGTGCGCCGCGATCCGGCCGCCACCGATCTTCTTCATCAGGGTCTGCGCGATGACCGCGCGCAGCGACTCCGACAGCATCGCGCGGACCATGTCCTTCTCCGCCGCCGGGAAGACATCGACGATACGGTCGATGGTCTTGGCCGCGGAGCTGGTATGCAGGGTGCCGAACACCAGGTGCCCGGTCTCGGCCGCGGTCAGCGCCAGGCGGATCGTCTCGAGGTCGCGCAGCTCGCCCACCAGAATCGTGTCCGGGTCCTCGCGCAGCGCCGAACGCAGGGCCTCGCTGAAACCGTGGGTATCGCGGTGCACCTCGCGCTGGTTGACCAGCGACTTCTTCGATTCGTGCACGAACTCGATCGGGTCCTCGATGGTGAGGATATGCCCGTAGTCGTTCTCGTTGCGGTGGTTGACCATGCCCGCCAGCGTGGTGGACTTGCCCGAGCCGGTGGGGCCGGTGACCAGCACGATGCCGCGCGGGTAGTTCGAGATCTCCTCGAAGATGCGCGGGGCGCCCAGCTCTTCGAGGGTCAGGACCTTGGAGGGGATGGTCCGGAACACCGCGGCCGCGCCGCGGTCCTGGTTGAAGGCATTGACACGGAAGCGCGCCAGCCCGGAGACCTCGAACGAGAAGTCCGTCTCCAGGAACTCCTCGTAGTCCTTGCGCTGACGGTCGTTCATGATGTCGTAGATCAGGCCCTGGACCTCTTTGTGATCCATGACCGGCACATTCACCCGGCGCATGTCGCCGTCGATGCGCACCATCGGCGGCATGCCGGCGGAGATGTGCAGGTCCGAGGCCCCGTTCTTGACCGCGAAGGCCAGCAACTGCGTGATATCCATGCATCCCCCTGTTGTCGGGCGCCACGCCAAGGCGCGCCAGCACCCGGGTGGCAGCCGCAACCACCACGCCCTGTCGCTTGATGAAGGGCCGCGTAAAAATCCGCGGTGACCTTGTGTTCTTCCGGACTATATCATAGGGAAATGACCACACCAGACCATGCCCTGAGCACCGTTCGGACCCGTATCGACGCCGCCTGCCGCGAGGCCGGACGCGACCCGGATACGGTCCGGCTGCTGGCCGTCAGCAAGACGCGCGACGCGGACGAGATCCGCGCCCTGCATGCCTGCGGCCAGTCTGCGTTCGGCGAGAACTACGTGCCCGAACTGGTGGACAAGTACGACGCCCTGGAGGCACCCCCGGCGCCGCTCGGACTCGAATGGCACTTCATCGGCGCACTGCAGGGCAACAAGACCCGCGCGGTGGCCGAGCGGGCGGCCTGGGTGCATACCGTCGATCGCGAACGCATCGCGCGGCGCCTGTCGGACCAGCGCCCGGCGGGCCTGCCGCCGCTGCAGATCTGCCTGCAGGTCAACATCAGCGAGGAACCGCAGAAGGCCGGCGTGGCGCCCGCCGAGGCCGCCACCCTGGCCAATGCCGTGCGTGACCTGCCGGGACTGGAACTGCGCGGCCTGATGGCCATCCCCGCCGCCGAGGACGACCCGCGGCGCCAGCGGGAACCCTTTGCGCGCCTGCGCGCACTGCGCGATACCCTGAACAGCCAGGGGCATACACTCGACACCCTGTCCATGGGCATGTCCGGCGATCTCGAGGCCGCGATCCTCGAAGGCGCCACCCTGGTGCGGGTCGGCACCGCCCTGTTCGGCCCGCGTCCACCCAAATAAGGAGTCTGCATGACGGAACACCGCTTCGAGGTCGGCTTCATCGGGGCCGGCAACATGGGCGAGGCCCTGATCCAGGGGCTGGTCCAGTCCGGCCACGCCGCCGAACGCATCGCGATCGCCGACAAGAGCGCCGAGCGCGTGCGCGACCTGCAGGCCCGCTACCCGGGTCTGGCCAGCGCCGAGGCCACGGAACTGGCCGCCGAAGCCGCCACCCTGGTCCTCGCCGTCAAGCCGCAGACCCTCCCGGATCTGGCCCCGACCCTGCGCGAGGCGGTGTCCCGCGGCGAGCCCCTGGTGATCTCCGTGGCCGCGGGCATCACCACAGCCCAGCTGGCCGGCTGGCTGGGCGACGCCACGCGCCTGGTCCGGGCGATGCCGAACACCCCGGCCCTGGTGGGCGCCGGGGTCACCGGGCTGTACGCCGCCCCCACCGCCGGCCCCGCGGACCACACCACCGCGACCCGGCTACTGGAAGCGGTCGGACGCGCGATCTGGGTCGAGGACGAGGAGCAGATGCACGCGGTGACCGCCACCTCCGGCAGCGGGCCTGCCTACGTGTTCCTGATGATCGAGGCCATGCAGGAGGCGGCGCAGTCGCTGGGCCTGCCGGCCGATACCGCACTGGAGCTGACCCTGGGCACCCTCGCCGGCGCCACCCGCCTGGCCACCGAGAGCGACGAGAGCCCCGCCGAACTGCGCCACCGCGTGACCTCCCCCGGGGGCACCACTGAACGCGCCCTGCAGGTACTGGAGGACGGCGACCTGCGCGACCTGATGCGCCGCGCAATGACCGCGGCCGCCGACCGCTCCCGCGAACTCGGCCGCTGAAACCCCAGGGAGACGCTGATTTAATCGCACGTCCGCGCTCGAGTCGCTTTTGGGTGCGAACAAGGCGCGGTGACTGCCGTGCAGCCATTCTGCACAAGGGAACCGCAACGCTGTGCGCGCGCCCGTTTTTGATCAACAACGGGCGGCCGAGCCCCTGCTTTCAATAGCTTGTGGGGTTGGTGCCCCCCGATTCTGAATGAATATGGCCCGATCCTGCGTTGCGCCGCTTGCGGGTAGAACCACTACCCGCTGCACGACGCGCCTTGTCTCGGAAAACAGGGGGCACCAACGCGGACGTGCGATTAAGTCAGCGTCTCCCTAGTTCACCACGGAGCGCACGAAGGCACGAAGAAGGGCCAGGTCAAGAGCGATTCACAGGAAGTTCGGAAGGAGGAAAATGGGTTGGGGGCTGAGGCCGGCGCCATCCGCGACTGAGCTGGTCTAATTTCCGTGGACACCTCGTTAGGTGGGACGATACCCCCTGGACGAGGAGA